>NZ_CEYAVF010000009.1:66626-75199 GCF_982785585.1 Reinekea sp.
AAATTTAAGCGCGAATTGCCCGGCCTGGAACGGCCGCCCTTTCCCGGACCCAAGGGCCAGCAGCTGTTCGAGACGGTCTCGCAGCAAGCCTGGCAGCAATGGCAAGAACACCAAACTCGGCTGATCAACGAAAAACATTTGGTGATGAGCAAGGCCGACGATCGGCGTTACCTGGGCGAGCAGATGACGCTGTTTTTGTCCGATGCCGATTTCGATCAAGCCGAAGGCTATGTGCCCGAAACCGAGTAAGGCCGCGGTTTGATGGGCTTGGTGGCTTAAAACAGTCGCTAAGAACGGTCCGTTAAAACGGACAGTCACTGCGGCCTAAAAAGCGCTCACCGCTAACCGGATGTTCAAAGGCTAGGGTCTCGGCATGCAGCAGTAATCGACTGGCCATCCGTTCGCTCTGCGGCGTACCATAGAGATCGCAGCCCAGGATCGGATGGCCCAATGCGGCACTGTGAATGCGCAGTTGGTGGGTCCGGCCGGTCAGCGGACTAAACCGGACTCGAGTACTGCCCAGCGCATCACCCTGCCCGGTTATCCGTTCCAGTACCCGATAGTGGCTACTAGCGGCCTTACCGCTGGTCAAACACACCTTCAAGCGCGGGAAATTAATCGGGTCTTTCGCTATGGGCAGATCGATCTGCCCGGTCTCTTCTTTGAGGCATCCGGCCAGCACCGCCTGATAGGTTTTAACCACGGTGCGGGCCTGGAATTGCCGATTGATATGGGCCGCAACCGGCTTATTCAGCGCAATCACTAAGACCCCAGAGGTGCCCAAGTCGAGTCGATGCAAGAGTAGCGCCGTGGGAAACTGTTGCACCAGCCGATAGTGCACTGAATCCCAGTTGAGCGGGTTTTTGCCCGACAGCGAGAGCAGCCCGCTCGGTTTGTTGATCAACAACAGGCTGTCGTCCTGATAGAGAATCCGGATCGCCTCGGAACAGGGCGGCGCGACGAAGGTGTCGATGGGCAGGCTCATCTATCCGGCCAAGTGGCTCAGCCCCTCATAAATCGCAAAACCCAGCCAACTGAGCACTAACAATAGCCAAGGCACCCAGTTCCCTGCCCCGCTGTCCGAAGACTCATCGACCAATGTCGTATCTTCTGCTGCCAGCTTAGCCGCAGCCGCCAGAGCCTTCTTGCGCTCCTTATCGCGCTCGCGGCCCTTGGCTTTTTGCAACTTCTTATATTCGGCAATGCCCTTCTCGATACCTTGGGCGACCAGCTTGGTTTGGGCCTTGGTTTGACCCGGCTTTTGATGCACATGGGCCATCTTTAGAGCATCGGCCTGAATTTCATTGGACAGTGGTTTTGCCATCGGCGCTGTTGAGCCTCGCAGTGTTGAACAGAATTGGATCGAGCAGGACACCTGCCATTGTTGCCTAAAGCCGTGGCCAGATCAATGACCGGGGTCGGCCACTGGCGCTCGGCCAGGTCTCTAACAGCCCGGGTAAACAGTGCTGTCTGGCGCGCCATATCTGTTATCCTGTCGGCCAAACTAAAGCAAGGATCCTCCGTGGCGCTCAAACCCGTAATCTACAAGTTGAATTTAAATTTATCGGACCTAAACCGACACTATTACCAAAGCTTCAACCTAACCATAGCCCAACATCCGTCGGAGAGTGACAATCGGTTGATGGCGCGATTGATGGCCTTCTGTTTCGAAGCCGAGGATGACTTGAGTTTTACCAAGGGCATCAGTGAGGTAGAGGAGCCCGATATCTGGGCACGCAGTCTCGATGATCAGATCAAGCTGTGGGTCGAACTGGGCGAACCGGCGCCGGAGCGGGTTAAAAAGGCCAGCCACCAATGCAAGGCGGTGCGCGTCTACAGTTTCAATACCAAGAGTGATGTCTGGTGGTCCCAGTCGGCCAACAAATTCAAAGCCCTGCAGGCCAATTACTACCAGTTTGACGCCGCCGAGATCGACCAACTCAGCAGCCACCTGGTGCGCACGATGAAGTGGTTTGTGACCATTTCGGAAGAGTCCGCCTCGGTCAATACCGACAGCGGCGAATGTGACATAAGCCGGCATACGTTGCACAGCATTGCAGCCAAGTAGCCCCCTGCCGTTCTGCTTAGCCGGGCCTTGGGGCAAGGGTAACTGGCCATACCGGAGATGATGAGAAACTGATGAAAAACCTAATAGCCAGCCTAATAATCCTCCTGACCTTGAGCGCCTGCGGCGGCGATAAGGCTGGCAGCGATGAACCGCTGTCGAACTGGCTGGAACAGGGCGTGCTGATCGATAGCCGCACACTCGGCGAATTCAACCAGGGCCATCTCGACCGGGCCATACTGGTACCCAATGATCAACTCAGCCGGCGCATCGCGACGCTCGCGCCGACGAAAGACACGCCCATTTTGCTCTATTGCCAAAGTGGCGGCCGTGCCGGTACGGCGGAGAAAATGCTGCGCAAGATGGGATACACCAAGGTTAAAAATCTAGGCGGCATCCGTCAGGCACGGCGTGCTTTGGCCGACTAAAGGCGAACTGGGTCTGGGCCAAAATGCTGAGTTTAGTCTTGTCGTATGGGGTATTGGCTGAGGTGCGGGGGAAGGCAAAAGAGCGCACGAAGAAGGCTCGGACGGAAAAAACCTGGGCTGGAGACAGCCCAGGTTAACAAAAAATTACATACCGTAGTAGGCGTCGGTCATTTCGCTGACCACTACATCTTCAACACCGGCAATCGAGCTCAACAGCGCGGTCAGATCGGTACGGTTGGCCTCAGTCGCAGAGCCGTAACGGGCTGCGGTGGTGACATAACCGACGAATTCGAACTTGCTGCCGCCGATATCGATCATCAGGTCTTGAGCATCGATAAAGTCGATCAAGGTATCAAAAAACTGCTCTGGATCCAGACCGGATTCCGCGTTCAGTTTACAGGAGAAATCAAAACCCATAACGGCGAATTCATCGAGGTATAATTTCTTTCTCAGGCGGCGGTTTTTAGTAGATGTGGTCATGGTGAATCCTCTGAATGCATAAACTGCGGTAAATCGAACACTGTAACGTCAAAACATCACGTCGGTTTAAAAAGAAGCGCACTATAGACTGCTGGCCACGGCGCTGCCAGCCCTATCTTGGCTTAGTTTGCCCGCTTGGCGGCAGACCGCTCAGGGCATCGGTTCGAATTCTTCAGGCTGAGCGCGCAGCAGCGCGCTATCGGTGCCGATCCGGGGGAGTGGCGCTGTTCGCCATCACACCAAACAGCGACTTGCCCGCCCGCCCCAAACGCGACCATTGCTCGCTCAAGTTCACATTGCCACGACCTTCTTGGCGGCGGCGATTGAGCTGCGTCTGCAGCCCTTGACTGTAATAGTGATCCAGCTGCTGGTGTACGGCAGGCAAATTAAAATGTTCCCGCTGGTCTGAGACCGACAAGGGCAACAGATTAGCAAAGCCCAACAGCTCACGATTGTAAGCCAGCGCCTCATTGATGGTTTTCGCCTTGGCGTTATCGGGCTGGTTTAGATCATAGGGTGGCTGCCAGTGCTCGACCGGATTGAGCAGGTCGACCTGGTTCAATAGCGCCAGGATCGGCGGCCGTTTGCGTGAACGTTGTTTATCCGCTTGGTAATAGGCTGTCATCGCACGTTGGAAATCCAGGTCGAGCTGACGCGAGGGCTGGCTGGCCTTGAGCACCCAGATAATCAGATCGCACTGTTGGATTTCTTGCACCAGTAACTCGGTGGTTTTCGCCTGGCCGTCCAGACCGGGCAAGTCGATCAGATGCAGGGCATCGTGACCCTCAATCCGACAACTGTAGACGCGCGCCGCTTGAGTGGTCGGTAACAAATCCACTTCGGCGGCCAGATCGAGGCTTAGCGCATTCACTAAGGACGACTTACCGGCACTGACCTGCCCCACTAGGCCGACCCGCAAGGGCTCCAATTCGAGCACGGGCCGCTGTTGGTCGACTAGGGCCGCCCGACTCTGACCCAGGTCGGCGTCGTCGACGGAAAAGCGACCGCTGTACAGATCGATACTCACCGAGACCACCTCTTGCATCAGCGCCCGCTTTAGGCGTACCTGGGATTCAGCGCCGATGCGCTTAATAAACTCATCGAACACCACCTTGCGCACCTCCGCGGCCACCGCGCTGACCGGATTAACCAATCGTAAGGCCCGATACAGATAGCTGGCGTAACGATAGACCTGACTGCCCTTGGCTAGGTTTTGCTTTTGCTCGAAGCCATATTTGAAGTGGCCGATGGTGAGTTTTTCGATCATCGGGACATTGTCTTTGAGCAAGATTCGATAACGCCGACTGATCTCTTCGATCAGTTTGAGCGACTCCGGCACAGTAAAGCTATAGGGCGCCTTGCCATAGTGCTGCGCCGTCTGCTGCATCAACACCAGGCCCTGTTCCACTAAACCGTCCCAGGCCAGCGG
The DNA here is from genome assembly GCF_982785585.1 of Reinekea sp. Taxonomy (NCBI): domain Bacteria; kingdom Pseudomonadati; phylum Pseudomonadota; class Gammaproteobacteria; order Oceanospirillales; family Saccharospirillaceae; genus Reinekea; species Reinekea sp. Next base: position 71,029 of record NZ_CEYAVF010000009.1, read on the forward strand.
TTCCGTTAACTGGTTGCTGATACCTTGATTCAATTGGCGCCAAACTTCGTTATCGAACTCACTCCAATCGGCAGAGGCAATGACCAGGGCGGCGTCGGCTTCGAGGCTGAAGTCGGTCTTATGTTGCCGAGACCAAAACCAGAAAACACCATAGACCAACACCGTACAGCCGGTGATTAAGCCCAAGAACTCCAGGCTATAGCCCTGCTGGACCAGCGCGACGGTACCGAAACCGGCCAAAATCATAAAGGGAATTACCATCCCGATGGCCATAAAAGGCAAGATCCAGCGCGAGCCGCGACTGACTAGGTTGAATAGGCGTTTAAGGCTTGTTGGCGGGTTCGGACTTGGCACCGGGCGCTCCTGGTTTGGCGCTGCTAAAGGCCTCTTGATAGAGGCTCTGCAGCGCATCGCGCGACAAGGGTTCACCGCGACACTTATGAAATAAATAATGGCAGGCCACTCGACCAATAGCGTAGGTGGTACTAAAACTCATCACCGCGGCCGAGGCCGCACCCGCCGTTTGGCCGTATACCGGCAGCAACTTCACCAGCTGCCGGATGCCGAGCTTGGCCGCATATTGGATACCAAAACCGGTGCCCAAGGTGCCGAAAAACTCACTCATCTCGCGCCGGCCCCAGTGCACACCATAGTGCTGGGCCAGGCTGTGGAGCATTTTAGCTTGCAGCAAGGGCACCGACACCAAGCCGACGCCGGGTAAGGTATCGCTGGTGCCGGCAATCCCGGCGTACCAGAGCAGTTCATTTTTCAGCTGCAGAAAACTGTCTTGCTCCAAATCTTGCTGTTGCTCGCGCTCCTGAGCCAGCGCCAAGATTGGCAGTAGGGCGCCGAGAGCGGCCAATAGATCGACCTGACCATTGCGCTCGGCGTCGGCGCTAACTAGGTCGACCGCCACGGCCGGTATAGCCTGACCCCAGAGCTGCTCGACCTGAGCTTGATTAAAGTGCTGGCAACGTTGCCGGTCGTCCGCATCGGGCAGCAGATTCAGGCCGGTATGGACCAAGAGGATCTGGCGTAGCCCCTTGTTCTTCTTAATTTGTCGCAAGGCCCCGAGCACGCTGCTCTGCTCTGGGTCATCGAGTTTCATCACCAATACTACTGCGTTACTGGTGGCTTGCAACACGGCTATATCGGCCTGGGCATCATAGTCGGCCTCGGCCAAGCCGCGGGTGTCGAGAAAGCGAAACAGGGGTTTATCCGGGGGGAAATCGTAACTGTGTGAACTTTGCGTACACGGCTTATAGCCGGCACCGATTTCGACCTCGGTATCGGCCGTCACCACCCGCACCAGCGACGACTTACCCGCCCCGGTCTTGCCTAATAACCATAGGGTAGGCAGTTTATTGGGCTCGATATGATAGTTCGCCTCGATCGCCTGATTGCGCGCCGGATTCACTATCTGGCCCAGGGTCCGTTGCGTCGACTGGGCCGCACCCTTGAGTTTATCGAACATTATTGCTCCTGATGATCAGACCAAGCCGCACTGTAACACCAAAGTATAGGCATCGGCTTGGCCTGCATTATGGGCCGAATTGGCCGCCCGGTAAGCTAATGTTGGGGCAAATAGGCTCTGCTACAAGCGATTGGCTTCTATAACTATTAGCGATTGAGGCCAAATTTGTATAAATACCCAGTATCAAAGCGGGTACCCCTACCGGTAAACTATCACTCTGACGCGCACGGCCTAACCTAAACGATTCCATAAGGATCTCTTTCATGACTTTTCCGACCGAATGGTCTAATAATGTAGTTATTGTCAGCAACCTCGCCGACAATCCGTTTGCTATTGATGTTGCCTATGCCATGGGCCAGCACGAGGACATAGCCGACCTTATTAGTATGAAACAGTTCATGAATTCTGAATTTTGCCCGCGCTTTATTTCCGATGAATTGGACTTCGACACCATCGGACACAGCCTAGTCGGTAAGACAGTGGTGATCGTTAGCACCAGCAGCCATGTCAAAACACGCCAGGAACTGGCGATGCATAACCTGATTATCGCCCGTGGCGCGAAAGAAAACGGCGCAACACGGGTGGTATTGGTCGAGCCGGACCTGTTTTTCAGCGCCCAAGACCGCGGCGCACGCAGAGGCCTGGGTGAAACCCTGTTTGAACGCGATATCCACGATATCAAAAAGTTCGACGGCCAGGCTTTTACCTCCAAACTCTATGCACAGCTGCTCAAGCTATCTGGTGTCGATACGGTCTTGACCATTCACAACCACTCGCATTCGGTGCAAAAGATCTTCAGCGATGTGTTTGAAGGTGACTTTCACAACCTCATTCCCTATGAAATCTACTCCCACTACCTGCTCAACTCCAACATCCTCAACTACGGCCCCGAGGGTGAAGGCTTGGTGCTTTGTGCACCAGACAAGGGCGCGCGCGACTTCGTCAAGGTCATGTTCGAAACCCTGGGCTTGGCCAAAGCCAAATTTATCATGCTCGATAAGATCCGCAACTCCGAGCGCAAGGTCGAAATTTCCCTGCACAAGGAGAGTGAGCATACCTTCGAAGGCCTGGACGGCTGCAGCATCGTCCTATTCGACGACATGGTCCGTACCGGCTCAACCGTGGTGCAGTCGTGCCAGTTCCTCAAGCAGCTGAACCCACAGCGCATGGTGTTTGCCGTGTCCCACTTCTATGCCAGCGACGAGGGTCGCGAACGCATGGCCCATAAGGCGATCGGCGAGATCCTCACGCTCAATACCCTGCCGACCATCCTTAACCGCGATGAACAGGGCCGACTGCGCAAAAAGTTGGTCGTGCTGAAGGTTGAAAAATGGATTGCCCAAGAACTGTGCGCCATTCTCGAAATTCCACAGGCGATCGAAAATAATCCTTATAAGATTGACATGTCATCGAAGAACCCGCGCTTTAAACGCAAGATCTGGTTCAGCGATGAACTCGGCGACCTCTAAACCGGCCTCAGACAGGGGCAAGGGCAGTTACCCTGCCCTACCCCCTTACAAGCACAACCATTCCTACATGCCCCCTGTTTAGGCACAGCCGGACGATCCGGGTCGACCACCCCAAATCGGAGCAATGCTGTGCATCCGAACTAAGGCCGATTCGCTCACATTATCGCCAATCGACAAGTTTCTTTAAAAAAATCAAACATTTAGCAAAATAGCTATTGACGAGTTGGCCGAAAATCCGTTTAATACGCCCCCGTTGACGCAATGAAATTTAGCGGCTAACGACGCCCAGATAGCTCAGTTGGTAGAGCAGGGGACTGAAAATCCCCGTGTCCGTGGTTCGATTCCGCGTCTGGGCACCATTACAAATTTCACGATCGAGCCTACAGCAATGTGGGCTTTTTTGTGTCCGGCGTTTGGCGATCGTATCAATCCCAAACTGGGACAGATTTATTAAATTTTAAATTTTTAATATGCTACCTACATGTCCTATAGTTTGTAATCTCGAAACGAAGCAAAAGGAGTTTGCTATGCCAAGGATTGGAAGAGTGGTGGCCCCAAATATGCCACATCATATCGTTCAGCGCGGACACAACAAGAATGCCATATTCGTAGAGAATGCAGACTATTCCTATTATCTCAACACCCTGGTTAAATGGACACGGTTACTGTCAGTTAATGTTTACGCCTGGTGTTTGATGACTAATCACGTTCATTTACTGCTCGACCCCGGCGATAATGTAAAAAGTATTGGATTACTGATGAAGCGTTTAGCTGGGCGGCAGACACGTTATGTCAACAAACAAGAACACCGAACAGGATCACTGTGGGAGGGTCGTTATAAAATGAGTATTGTCGAAAGTGATTCATACTTCCTGCAATGTTGTCGCTATATTGAACTAAATCCAGTCAAGGCGAAGATGGTTGCCCAGCCAGAGCATTATCGATGGTCAAGCTATCAGGAGAATGCAGGTCTATCACCACCCCAAATAATTGATCGCACTGCGTTTAAGAAACTAAATGACATCGGTTTTAATCATTACAGAGAGTTTGTAGCGAAAGGCTCCTCTATATCTGAAGCAATTTTCATATCCCAGATGCTTGAAAGCAATCGCCTTACGGGTAAGGCTCCGTTCGTCGAGGAAATCGAGCTACGAACAGGAATAAGACTAGAATTCAAACGTCCAGGTCGGCCAGCCAAAGAGCACAAGATCACCAATTAATAAATTTG
>NZ_CEYAVF010000009.1:75299-81232 GCF_982785585.1 Reinekea sp.
TCAAACGTCCAGGTCGGCCAGCCAAAGAGCACAAGATCACCAATTAATAAATTTGCCTCAGTTATCCAAATAAATTAACAAAATAAATCTGTCCCGGTTTAACAAATAAATCTGTCCCGGTTTAAAAGGCTGCCACATCTAACCGGCAGCCTACGACTCGATCTGGGCTATTGCGCGGCGGCGAGGGCTCCCTCGACATAGAGGAGCGCATCTTCTGCGCGCACGTTGATGCCCATCGCGTTACCGACCTGCATCCCGGTGTGCTTACGGGTTTTAGCCTTGATCACCACTCCGGCCGATAGCTCCAGCGTAACGATGCCATCAACACCAAGGTGCTCAATCTTCTTGATAGTCCCGGTGCCCATGTTTTGGTCCGTGGCGCTAACCAATGCTATATGTTCAGGTCGAATCCCCAGCTGATGCAAGCCGGCGTTAGGGTCGCTGGGCAAGGCCTTGGTGAGGCTTAATGCATCGGTGCCAAGTGCGTCCTTACGGGCGTTTAGGGTGATCATGTTCATCGGCGGTGAACCGATGAAGTAACCCACGAATTCGTTCTGGGGCCGCGAAAAGAGCTCCGCGGGCGTGCCGGACTGCTGCACGCGCCCGTCTTTCATTACGACGATTTCATCGGCAAAACTCATCGCTTCACTCTGATCGTGGGTTACCAAGATCATCGTGACGCCGGTCTTACGATTAATCTCGCGCAGTTTGCGCCGCAGCATGAATTTCATTTGTGGGTCGATTACGGTCAACGGCTCATCCAACAAGATCGCGCTGACGTCTTCACGCACCAGCCCGCGTCCCAGGGAGATCAGTTGTTTTTGATCTGCGCTGAGCCGACGGGCCGGCATATCGAGCGCATAATCCAAATCGAGCAGCGCAGACACCTCGGCCACACGCTCTTTAATCCGGCCCGGTGCGACGTCACGACATTCCAACGGAAAGGCCAAATTTTGGCGCACTGTCTTGGTCGAATAGATCACCGGGAACTGAAACACCTGAGCAATATTGCGCGCAGATGTGGCCATTTGAGTAACGTCTTGACCATCGAACAACAGGCGCCCGTGCGATGGCGGCACTAGGCCTGAGATGATATTCAGCATCGTCGTCTTGCCACACCCTGAAGGCCCTAACAGGGCGTAGGTCTTGCCGTCCTGCCAGGTAAGGTTGACCGGCTTAAGCGCATAGTCGTTGTCGCCACTCGGGTCGGACAAATAGCTGTGCCCGAGGTTTTCCAATATGATTTCAGCCATGTCAATTGCTCCTAGTCGTAATATTGCGGCCGTCTGGTGCAAATAGCATGATATGTTCAGCCTGAATCGAGACCTTCAAGGTCTCACCGACCTCAAAACTGCCAATGCCTTCGACCAACATTATCGCTCTACCAAAGTCGAAATCGAGATGGATAATGGTTTCCGAACCGCTGAATTCGGACAAACCGATGGTGGCCTGCAATGGACCATTCGGCTCGATCGCATCGGGTCGCAGCGCGATGGTGACAGGTCCGTCCGACGGCAGCACCAAGCCGTCGCTGGGGGCCGGTTTACCTTCGGCAAAGAAAAGCTCGTTGTTGCGCACAAAACCAGAAATAAACGAAATCGGCGGATCGCTTATCACACTGGCGGCATCTATGGTCGGCGGATGGGCAAACAGCTCCGCTGGCGGCCCACTGGCGACGATGCTGCCGTTGTGCATAATAATCATGGTGTTACCTAGCTCCATGGCTTCGCGCGGCTCGGTCGTGGTGTACAGGATCACACTGTCACTGTTGGCGGCAACGAGGCGTGGAAATTCTTCGCGCAGCTGTTCACGCAACTTATAATCCAAGTTGGCTAAGGGCTCATCCAGCATCAGGATGCGCGATTTCTTCACCATCGCACGGGCCAAGGCAACACGCTGCTGCTGGCCACCGGAAAGCTGAGCCGGACGACGTTCCAGAAAATCGCCCAAGCCGACTGAGGCGAGCATATCAGTCGCCAGCGCTTGGGCTTCGGGCTTTTTCTTGCCCTGGCGGCGCAGTGGAAAGGCGACGTTATCCAAGACACTTAGATGGGGATAATTAATAAACTGCTGGTAGACCAGCGACATATTGCGTGCCCGGATCGGGCGCTCTGAAATATCGGTGCCATCTAGGTGAATGTCGCCCGCGGCCAATGGGTTTAGACCCATCAGGGCACGCAAGAGCTCGGTCTTTCCGGCGCCGGTTCGGCCCAGGATGGTATAGATTTTTCCCGCCTCGAAGAGGAATGAGACATCGTTCAGAGATACTTTGGGATCAACAGTGGTTAATTGGTTTATCTGTAGCATGATATCTACCGGATGGCCCCCGACATTGTGCCGCGCGACATATAGCGCTCGACGATGACTGCAACACACGCCAAGGGCGCGACGGAAATCAGCGCGAAGGCTGACAGCGACCACCAAGGTGTCACAGAGGAATTAAGGGATACGATTGAAACCGGCAGCAGCTGCGTTTCAGTGAACGTGAGCGTAAAGGCGAAGAAGAAGTCATTCCAGCCAAAGATCAAACAGAACATTCCCGCCACGACGAGCCCTGGCACCGAGTTCGGCAGCACCACTCGAAAAAACGCACCGATCGGGCTGCAGCCATCGGTCATGGCCATTTCGTCCAGTTCTTTCGGGATACCGGCGAAGAAGTCGGTCATCACCCAAACCGCGATAGGTAACAGCAAGGCGATATAGACCAACACCAGTCCGAAAATGGTATCCAACGCACCCAGTTCTTTCAACATCAGGAAGAACGGAATCGCCAATACGATGGGTGGCATAATACGCTGCGAGATAAAGAAGAAGGTGATATCGGCATTTTTGACGAAACCCAAGCGATACTCAAAACGCGACAAGCCGTAGGCCGCCAATGTGCCGAGCGCCAAACTGACCAGACTGGCGATGAGCGTCACCGCCGCCGAATCGATAAAGGGGCCGACTATGTTGATACCCTGCGATCCCGTGGTAAAGAGCGAGGTCCAACCCTGGGTTGAGGGTTCGAAATCGACCCAGGGGATATAGGTCGCGCCGCTGGTAACAGCGTTGGCATCTTTAAACGAGGTGGTCAGCGCCCACAGAAAGGGAAACACCACAAAGATCGACCAACCGAGCAGAAAAGCAGTTTTGAGAGCATGATAGAACTTGTTCATTTTATCCGTCCTTTCCGACCAGCGTGCGCATCAAGAGCTTCGCGATCACGGTGAGGCTGATAATCATAATCACCAGATAGACCAACGATAACGCCGCGGAGTAGCCAATTTGAAAGTCGCGTAAACCGCGGATGTAGATATAATAAGACGAGGTTTCAGTTGCCGTTCCCGGCCCACCCGACGTCAGGACATAGACCGTGTCCATGATTTTTGAGGCTTCAATCAGGCGGATAATTAACGCACCAATGGTGATCGGTGCCATAAGCGGAAACGTCACCTGCCAAAAGGTTCGCCATGTGCCGGCGCCGTCAATCGCGGCCGCCAAGTAAGGCTCGCGGGGTAATGACACCAAGCCGGCCAGCAACAGCAAGAACATAAACGGCGTCCATTGCCATACTTCGACAATTAATACGCTGATAAAGGCCCCGGTCGCACTCGAAAGCCACGGTACCGCACCTATACCAAACATGCCTAAAATATCATTGACCGGTCCCAAGCTTTCATGGAACACAGTTCGCCAGATAACCGACATAACTACTGGTGTAGTCATCATCGGGATTAAAAATAAGACCCGTAAAAAACGTCCGCCGCGAACCTGCTTCCAAACAGCAAGGGCCAGCGCAAAACCAAGGGTATATTGCAGTGAAACCGAAATTACGGACAACAATGACAAACGCCCCAGGCTTTGCCAAAATCGTTCATCCGCGAACACCCGACCGTAGTTTTTGCCGCCAATGAAGTCCAAGCCCGACTGGAACACATCCCAGCTGGAAAAACTCACGCGTACGGTAAACAACAGAGGGAACAAAATAATGGCCACCAGCGTTAAAAGGGCTGGAAGCAAAAAGAAATGTTTTGAAGATAGCATTTGTATTTATCCTGAGATTGGTGGTGGGCACCAGAGAGTGCCCACCCCTTTTCATCAGCCTTCGTTGTCTTCTAACTTAACAACGTTGGCATATGCATCACGCAACCGATCTTTGCCAATCCGGTCGGTAATTTCGGCCCATTCTTTCGCTACATCGTCTAGCGCTTCTTGAGCCGTTTTCTGGCCGGCCATTGCTTCGGCAACGCCGTTTGCCATGGAGGACATGAACTGACTTACGCCTGGAACCCGGAGGTCAAAAACGCGGTTCTTGCTTTCTTCCATCTCAGACAACGTGGTGACATAGGTCTGAGCCGTCTTATCTTCCCAGCCTTGGCCTTTCCAGTAATCGACATCGAAGTGGCTATTACGGTATGGGTTCACACCGAACCGACCAATCTGCATATCATGCTCGGCATTGGCTTCATTGGAGAAGAAGCACAAGAAATCAAATCCCATCTCTTGCTCTTTAGACAGGGTAGAGACGGCTGAAGACCAGCCCCATGTCATGTAGGGCGCGCGGTTGGGCGTAGAGAAGGTATCCCATTTGCCCGTATCACGGTTCCAAACTTCAGAGGCACCTGGAAGCGGCGCAGCGGCAACCTTGTTGCGGATTCGGCTATCGGCTTGGTTAGCCTGGATATAAGCATCATCCCAGCTGTAGCTCATCAATGTCTGACCGCCACCAAATGAGAAGATCTCATCGCCTAAACCGAAGTTCTTGCCACCGGGTGGGAAGCTCGCTTGGGCATCGATAAAGAGCTCAAGACCGCGCACGAATCCCGGGGTGTTGATCAAGGGTTCCATGGTTTCCAGATCGAAGAAAAAACCACCCTCGACATCTGGATGCTTGGCATAAGGTGCGACACGGCTTATAAACGCCGAGAACATCAGGTCGTCTCGCTTAGCAACTTCGGCAGAACCATAGTTCAGCTCGCCATCACCGTCCCAATCGCGATCGTTGAAATAGGCGGCAACCTTGTTGTAGTCTTCCCAAGTCTCAGGGATAACCAGCTCGCTCCCGGTATCGGCCAGGTACTTGGCCTGCACGTCGGCATTGTCGAAGATGTCAGTACGGACCTTCAGATAATGGCGATCGCCATCCATTGGATACTGAATCATCTCATCGTTCCAGGTTGCAACACCGGTGAAGCTTGGTGTGACATCCATCATGCCCGTGGAATTAATATAGGCGTCTGGCACCGGGGCCAAGAAACGGCTGAAGTCACCAATCCACAGCGATGGGTAGAACATAACGTCATAGGCGTTTTGGTCGCTCTGGAACGGGATCATAATTCGTTGAAACAGATCACCAAAGGGTACGTGGACAACATTCACTTCCGCACCCGTCAATTCGGCAAACTGCTCTGCGTGCAATGCAGTAGGCTCACCGATTACCGGGATAGCATGGGTAATGATGTTTAACGAACGTCCAGAATAGTCCTTGGCGTCGGTAGCTGCATAGCTACAGGTGCCCGGCAGGTCTTTTTCAATGCCGAAGGATGAGTAATCCTGTGCCAATGCCGGCAGCGTAGCCGACGCCGCAAGCGCCAGGACGGACGCAGATTTTATAAACTTCTTCATGGTCTTCCTCTCTTTTTTTATTTTTGTATGTTTATATATTTTTATGTTTGTAGGCGTGCTGTGTGACCTAACCCAGTCATTGGGTTTAGCCGGTCTTGCAGGGGCCACGACTAGACAACCCCTCGGGTCTAAATTGGTTTGCAGCTGGCTTTACGGTATCAATACCGCGCGACCATGGATCTTACCTTGATGTAAATCGCGTAACGCGGTGTTGGCATCGCTGAGGGCATATTCTTTGGTCGTTAAATCGACCAACCCACGGTTAGCCAGCTCCATCAATTCGGTCAGCTCGGCCCAAGTACCGACTAGGTTGCCGATGATGTTCT
>NZ_CEYAVF010000009.1:81332-84351 GCF_982785585.1 Reinekea sp.
TCCATCAATTCGGTCAGCTCGGCCCAAGTACCGACTAGGTTGCCGATGATGTTCTTTTCTGAAATCACTAAATCAACTGTCGGCACCTGAATATTTTCGCCATAACCAACGACATAGTAGCTACCGGCTGCACGAGTCATTTCAAGACCCTTGCGAGTTGTACCGTTCTCACCGACAAAATCCAATACTGCTTCGGCGCCGTGACCTTTGGTCAGCGACAGAACGGCATCTACTTCGCCACCGTCGGCTCGCACTAGGTGATCGGCACCACATTTACCGGCCAGTTCCAAAGAAGCGGCAGAGGTATCCACGACGATAATTTCGGCAGCACACATCGCGCGCAGTACTTGGATGGCAATATGGCCCAGACCGCCCGCGCCGATGACCACACAATATTGACCCGGCAGCAGATGACGCGTTGCTTTCTTGGCCGCGCGATAGGCTGTCAGGCCGGCATCGGAGTAAGGTGCAACTTCCTTCGGCAGTAATGATTTTGGCAGCTTGATGATGTTGCGCTCTGAGGTTACCAATGCTTCTGCGTAACCACCGTTGGAATCGAGCCCTGGGAAGGTGCCCTCACCGTGCATATCTTCGCCACGACGGCACGCTAGGCAGGTACCGTTTGAAATCTTAGGATGAACAATGACGGGATCACCCTTCTTGAGACCGACGACCTCTGGGCCAACGTCTTCAATCCAACCGGCATTTTCATGACCTAAGATGAATGGCAAAAGCTCATTACCCGTTGGGTCCATGTGGGGCCGCCAAATACCTTCAATTACGTGTAAATCGGTTCGGCAAACGCCAGCGCCACCGATCCGAATGATGACATCCGAACCCTTGGTGATAATCGGATCTGGAACATCTATATAGTCGACCCAAGACGAAGCTGTGAGGTCGTCATCGTACTTATGTAAAACTTGTGCCTTCATGGGACTCTCCGAAAATATAAAATATTGTGCTTGGTGAAGAGTCAAAATATATCCGTTTGGGCAAGCCATGAGTCATAAATGGGTGTTCAGTTTTTGCTTGGCCGGATCTTTTAGGTGTTCAAAAATAGAACAATGTTCCGAATTTCCTTTATTTCTAAGCCATTTACCGGCATCTTCTATTATGAATTAATTTCTGGGGGAGACTGTTTTGGAAACTGCATTCGAAAAAGCTCGCAACGCATTGGAGCTGCGCGGAAAATTCGCTTACGGCGCCGTGCCCGAGCCGATTGCAGACAGTTGGCGCCGTTGTATTCGACTCGGCCTGGACCCAGTGAGCAAGCCTGAGGAGTGCGTCGTATCCTACTCAGATTTATTCCAGCGCCGAGAAAAACTCGATCTAGTGTTGCGCCTGGTCAGGCCCGAACTGGAGCTGCTCAGCGCACAGATTGCCGGATCCAATTTTTTGGTGGCCTTTGCCGACCACGATGGCGTAGTGCTGGATCATATTCTTGACGAAGAATTCCGCACCTCGGTCTGCGGTAAGAGCATTCTTCCGGGTTCGATTTGGAGTGAAGATATACGCGGCACCAACGCCCTTGGATTGGCACTGCATACCGGCACGTCGTGCAATGTTACCGGTCGGGAGCATTATTTTGCGCGTGAGGGCAGCATTTCCTGTCTGTCAGCACCTATCTTTGATAGCAAAGGCCAGCTCATTGGCTTGCTCGATGCCTCATCTGAGGTCGCCGCACGCCAACATCACACCCTGGCGCTGGTCAATCTCGCCGCACAAAATGTCGAAAATCGGCTATTTGTCGACGATCATCGTGGTGATTACATTATCCAATTTCATCCCCGCCAAGAGTATTTGCAAACCCAGAACGTGGGCATGATCGCTTTTAATCAAGAAGGTCAAATTACCGGCGCTAATCGCCGCTCGAGTGAGTTATTGACCGGCATTATATTGACGAGCACACCCACTTATCAGGATGTCTTTAAGGGTCAATTTCGGATACTGATTGATCGCATCGGCAAAGGCGAAGTCGTACAAATCCGGGACTGGTTGCAGGCGGGATACTTTGCGCGCCTCAGGCTAACGCACTCTGCCAACAGCAAGCTGTCTAAGACCCAGATTTTTTTGCCGGCCGATCCAATCTATCGGCTGCACAAGACGACTGAAGAGTCGACCACGGGGCGAATTTTCACCGATGAGGCATTGCGTCACAACCTGAGGTTGGGTAAGAAATCGGCCCAGCAGGGCATGCCGGTGATGATCTTTGGTGGCCCAGGAACCGGCAAGAATTCGATCGCCGAAGAGATTCACGAGCAGTTACATCCGGACGAAAATTTTGTCCTAGTCGACTGTGCCACGGTAAATTTAGACTCAGTTGAGACACAACTTATCGCGCAAATGAAATCGAATTCTGTGGATGGCGCCCTAAAGCAAGACAAGATAGATTTAAAGCAAGGCGGTACGCTCTATCTCGATCGGGTCGATCTTCTGCCGGCAGACATGGTGCCGAGCCTAAACACCCTGCTCAACCGCTTACTGCATCGGCGCAATCCCTTGTTGGCCCAGGGTGAGTGGGTCATCCTCAGCAGCACACAGGCCGATGACGGCGAACAATATCCTCAAGGGCCCCTTGGCGATCTGTGCAAACGCTTAGCAGGCTTCTCGCTGTACTTACCCAAACTGCGCAACCGGTCTGATTTCCGGCTCTTGTGTTGCGCTATGCTGGCAACAATCTCACCGCAGCACTCGCTCTCCAGCAACGCCGTAGAAGCGCTAAAGGAGATTGCCGCAATCAATAACCTGTCCGATTTGGATTGGAGCGTGCGTACCCTGGCAATCCAACATCATGAGGGCGTTATCCGCACCGAAGGGGTAACTCGGATTCTAGGCCAGCGCCAACTCGATGTGGCGGCCTGCTCAAGCTGCACAGGCCATATGGTCAAGGAAGTTAAGTGCCTCGAAATTCGTAAAGTGATGCGTGAATGCAACGGCAATGTTGCCCTGGCATCGCGTCAGCTGGGGGTCTCCCGTAATACTGTCTATGCTCACGCGATAGGCTAGCGCATCGCTCATA
>NZ_CEYAVF010000010.1:0-84333 GCF_982785585.1 Reinekea sp.
TTTAGCGCGCTTTTAGGTAGTTCAGCATGGTATCGGCATCGGACACTTCAAAGGGGTCGGTGGCGCAATTGTCGGCAAAACCGGCCTCGCTGAACAACTTACTAATCTGGCCATTTTCAACATGCATGGCATAACGCCAGCTGCGTTGACCAAAGCCGAGATTGTTCTTGTCGACTAACATACCCATTTTACGGGTAAATTCGCCATTGCCATCGGGCAGCAGAAAGACGTTTTCGGCCTTCTGACTTTGACCCCACTGATACATTACGAAGGCATCATTGACCGAGACACAGACCACTGCATCGACGCCCTGGGCTTGAAATTCGCTGTACAGCTCTTCATAACGTGGCAGATGCGAAGTTGAGCAGGTTGGCGTAAAGGCGCCCGGTAGGGAAAAAACCACAACGTTTTTACCGGCAAACAGCTCATCGGTACTGACATCTTGCCATTCAAACGGATTCGGGCCGCCTAAGGCTTCATTGCGCACTCGGGTTTTAAAGACAACGGACGGGACACTGTTTTGCATACTGAACTCCTGACGATCGATTAGCTGGGGCGCTAGTTTAGTTGCACTGCTAACCTAAACACCAGCTCAATTTGGCTTTGTCGGCGGCACAGGCCCGCGCCAGATGTGAATGCGACGCGCGCAACTCGGCGATGCATATATTTCACCACCAGGTTAGAACTCTTTGATCAGAAAGGTTTTGGCTCCCTTTGGTTTCGGCGTACCATGATTCGATGATGTAATTGACCTATTTTATAGCGATTAAACTGACCAAAGGGACAGATAAAGCATTATGAAACCAAGCCTTAAACCCCAGAATCCGAATTTCTCCTCCGGGCCGTGCAGTAAACGTCCGGGTTACCGCCTCAGCAACCTCGATCAAACCTTACTCGGCCGATCGCACCGCTCGAGCATTGGCAAAATCGCGCTGAAAAAAGCCTGTGACCAAACTGCACAACTGCTGGATCTACCGGCCGGCTATCGGGTTGGGGTCGTACCGGGGTCCGACACCGGTGCCATGGAAATCGCGATGTGGAGCCTACTGGGTCCGCGGCCGGTCGATGTATTCGGGTGGGAGTCCTTTGGCCAGGGCTGGATTACCGACATTACCAAACAATTAAAGCTGCCCGAAGTGCGCACGCTGACCGCCGACTATGGCCAACTGCCCGATATGACTCAGGCGAACCCGGAGCACGACACGGTCTTTACCTGGAACGGCACCACCTCTGGGGCCAAGTTGCCCAATGGCGACTGGATTGCCGATGAACGCACCGGCCTAACCATTTGCGATGCCACTTCCGCGGTATTTGCCATGGAGCTGCCCTGGTCCAAGCTGGATGTTGTGACCTTTTCCTGGCAGAAGGTACTCGGTGGTGAAGGGGCCCACGGCATGTTGATCTTGTCCCCGCGTGCGGTGGAGCGATTAGAGTCCTATACCCCAGCTTGGCCGATGCCGAAAATATTTCGCCTGACCGCCGGTGGCAAACTCAGTGAGGGTATATTCCGCGGCGAAACCATCAATACGCCGTCGATGCTCTGCGTCGCCGACTACCTCGATGCCTTGTCTTGGGTGGAACAGATTGGCGGCGTGCAACAGAGCATTGCCAAATCGACGGCCAACTTGGCCGTTTTAGAAGCCTTTGTCGAACAGACTCCTTGGATTCATTTTCTGGCCCAGGAAGCGGCTATTCGCTCCAATACCAGTGTCTGTTTTACGCTCGATCTGAGCGCCGAACAGATTAAGCAACTGGTGAAACTGTTGGCGGACGAGGGCGTTGCATATGACATCGGCGCCTATAAGGACGCTCCAGACGGGTTACGAATTTGGGCTGGTGCGACCGTTGAAGAAGCCGATTTGTCTGCCCTGCTGCCTTGGCTTGACTGGGCTTATACCCAAGTCGCCTGAAGCGATTGCCGATGTTTGGCCTAAAGCAGGCTAGCCTATTTGGGACCCCAGGGGTTCCAACTGGGTCACCTGAACTCATAGTCACAATAAGTCATTGCGCGTCATCGACAGTGCTGGAACGGCTCAGTTAGCACCCCGTGCTGACACCGAATCACCGACTGTCGGGAGCGCTGTTACCTAGGACAGGAAGCACCTATGTATAAAATTCGCACCTATAACACCATTGCCGTCGAAGGCCTCGATCAATTCCCGCGCGCCCAATATGAGGTCGGCAGCGAAATTGCCCAACCCGATGGGATTTTACTGCGCAGCGCCACGTTGCACGACCTAACATTCCCGACCGGCCTTAAGGCGATAGCGCGCGCCGGGGCTGGCGTCAATAATGTCCCGGTAGAGCGCTGCACCGAATCCGGCATCGTGGTTTTCAACAGTCCCGGTGCCAATGCCAATGCGGTCAAGGAGCTGGTCATGGCCGGCCTATTGCTGTCCTCGCGCGGTATTTATGCCGGCCTGAGCTACACAGCGGGTCTGTCAGAGGTCACGGCGGAGGATATGGGTCCACTGCTCGAGGCCGAGAAGAAGCATTTCAAGGGCCAGGAATTGATGGGCAAGACACTCGGCGTGGTGGGCCTCGGCGCTATTGGCTCCAGTGTGGCCAATATGGCGCTGGGTATGGGCATGAAGGTGATCGGCTACGACCCGGCCATCTCAATCGATGCCGCCTGGCGTTTACCCAATCAGGTCCAAAAGGCGGAGAATTTGCAACAGTTGCTCAGCCGCAGTGACTACATTAGCCTGCATGTACCGGCGATCGAGGCGACCAAAAACCTGATTAACAGCACCAGTTTGGCCAGCATCAAGGACGGCGCAAAGCTACTCAATTTTGCCCGGGAATCGATCGTTAATACCGCCGATGCCCTCGTCGCGCTTAACACCGGCAAGCTCTCCGCCTATGTCACGGATTTCCCCAGCCCAGAACTGATCAATCGACCCGATGTGATTGCCCTACCGCATTTAGGAGCCAGCACGCGAGAGGCAGAGGACAACTGTGCCATTATGGGTGCGCGCCAACTGATTGAATTTATTGAACACGGCAATATTCGCAATTCGGTCAATTTCCCCAACTGTGAACTGGAGCGCACCACGGCTTATCGGATCTGTTTTGCCAATCAAAACGTGCCCAAGGTCCTGAGCCAGGTCCTGAACCTGCTCGCCGAGGAGAATATCAATGTGGTCGAAATGTTGAATAAGAGCCGGGATAATATCGCCTACAATATTTTGGATATCGACAGCGAACCGTCCGCTGAGGTTTTGGCGGCCATTGCCGGCACCGAACAGGTATTTCATCTGCGCTCGATCTAATTGGCTCGGCCGGCTAGCGGCCGGCCTTACGAGCGAGCGAGCGAGCGAGCGCTCAGCGGATTTTCACTTGCTCGCTGATGGTGGTAAAGGATTGTAGGCTCTGTTTCATATACCCGCTAAGACGGTCACTGCGACCGATTTTGTGCATAACCTGGGCCGACAAATCCTCAATCATCTGGGTGCGCGCACTGATCGTCTGCACATTGCTGAGCTGAATCTCAGTGATATCATGCACCCGTTGATTGGATCGATAGATCGCCTCTATATAACCAAAGGTCTTGCTCAACGACTCAATAACATCCTCACTTAAGGCCGCATTGCGCGCCGCAACCGCCTTATTCTGGTTGATCGTCGTAACCGCCGTGTCGGCCAGTTTTTGCAACGCATCGACGGTTTGGCGGATCTCCCCAGTGGACTCCTGAGTGCGCTGCGCCAGTGCCCGCACCTCGTCTGCGACCACCGCGAAACCGCGCCCCTGTTCTCCGGCGCGGGCGGCTTCGATGGCCGCATTGAGGGCTAACAAATTGGTCTGGTCGGCTATACCACTGATGGTCGACACCACCGTATTGATCGATTGGCACTGACCGGCCAGATCGGTGATGGCGACTTCGGCGTGGTCTAGGTGCTGCTCCAATTCCCGCACGATGGTGTTGGCGTCGCCCAAATTAGTGCGACTGGCATTGACCTGCTCACGCGCATCACCGGTTTCCAATACCGTCTGCTGTACCGCCTCCTGCATCGCCCGAGTTGAGGCCATAAGCGCCTCCACTTCCGCGACAATTCGGGCACTTTCCTGGACCTGATGTTCGATCACCTCGGTGGCATCTTGCATCGAAAACAGCAGGGCATAGGAATAGGCCGAATTCAAATTGGAGCCACCGACAATCTGGCTAATAAAATGTTGGAATTTTGCGCCGATGCGGCTCGACGCCGTCACAATAGCGCCTAACTCATCGCGTCGCCCGTCGTCCAAATCATGGGTTAAGTCGCCATCGGCGATGGCGCTCAAACGCTCGGCGATCTTGTGGGCTGGCGTCGCGACCCGCACGACGACAAAGACGAACATCAGCAGTAGGATCGCCGCAAGCGCGGCAAAGCTGGCCAACAGGGTGACTATATGACGGCTGATCGTACTCTGCGCCTGAGCGATATTCTGCCGGGCGAGCAATTCGATCTGTTGATGAAGCTGGTCGAGCTTAGCGCCGATTGCCGCAGCGGAATCATCGAACGGCGTCATCAGCAGATTGCCAGCCGCGGGGCCCCCATCTATATAGGCCTGAGCCATATTCTTACCGGCACCGTAGTAGGCGTCAAATACCGGTAAAATCGCGCGATAGAGTGCTTCATTGGCCGGGTCCAACGCCAACAGCTGCTGAATATTTTGACGAAAGTTTTGATAGGCACTCTTGGCTTCATCGAAGCCATCGTTCAAACCATCCTGAGCGCGTGTCGCGCTGATGTCGGTAAGCCATTGCTGTACTTGAATGGTATTGATGCGCGCTTCATAGCCTTGACGAATAATTGGCAAGAGTACCGTTTCATTTTTGGCCAACATTTGCCGCAACAGACGGACATCGGTGTAGACGAAGAGAGCGAGAACAATCGACAGTGCAAGGGCCAGCAAAGCCAAGAGCCCGGTTAGGTGTTTAATGGTCAAGTGATTCATCGCCTATGAGGTTCTTTCCAGCTTCGTTTCAATAAGTTTATGTCATAATTTCGGTTGCGCAAGGCGTGCGCCCGTGGGCCTCGATTGGCAGCTAATTAAAAAAGGCGCCGAAGCGCCTAGAAGGTTTTGGTACAGTGGACGTGGACCGTCAACAGCCCATGCGTGCGATCAAGACTTGGCCGGGACGGCCTTGATATGCCAAATATTTTCGGCATAGTCTTGAATCGATCGGTCCGAATTGAACTTCGCCAAACTGGCCGTATTCATAATGGCAGCTCGGGCCCAGGCCTTTTTGTCACGGTATAGTGTGTCGATTTTTTTCTGTGCCTCGCTGTAGGCCTCAAAGTCGGCCAGGACCATAAAGGAATCCGACTCAATCAAGTTGCGTTTGACTTCAGATAACAGACCGGGCTCTCCTGGGGTAAAGAAATCACCATCTAACCAGTCGAGCACCGCCTTCAGTTCATCGTTGCTGCGATAATAATCGGCCGGCTGATAACCCTTGGCCAACAACGCCTCGACGTCATCCACTTCCATACCGAAGATCACCACATTGTCGGTGCCGGCTTCTTCGGCAATTTCAATATTTGCGCCGTCCATGGTACCAATGGTGATGGCACCGTTTAACGCCAGCTTCATATTACCGGTGCCCGAGGCTTCTTTGCCTGCCAGTGAAATTTGCTCGGAGACATCGGACGCCGGAATCAGTTTTTCGGCTAGCGACACTCGATAGTTGGGTAGGAAGACGACCTTGAGTTTATTGTTGATACGCACATCATTGTTAATTTTTTCAGCAACCTTATTGATCGCAAAAATAATTTCCTTCGCCAAGCGATAACCTGGCGCGGCCTTGGCGCCGAAGATAAAGACGCGTGGGTGCAAATCATAGTTCGGATCGATCAATAGGCGGCGATAGAGCGCCATAATGTGCAATAGGTTAAGGTGCTGACGTTTGTATTCGTGCAAGCGCTTGATCTGCACATCGAAGATCGCATCGGCACTGACCTCGATACCGGTTAACTCTCGGATCACCTTAACAAAATCTTCCTTGTTAGCTTGCTTGACGGCCATATAGTCTTTCTGGAACGCAGCGTCATCGGCGAGGGCTTTTAGGCCAGATAGTTTCTCAAGATAACGTGGCCAATCGGCATCGACATGCTTTTCGATCAGACTCGACAAGCGCGGATTGCAGGCCTTCATCCAGCGTCGTGGAGTGATGCCATTGGTGACGTTGGTGAACTTGGTGGGCCATAGCGCATTGAGTTCTGGGAACAGATCTTTCTTGACCAATTCGGAGTGAATCTGCGCCACACCGTTAACCGTGTGCGAGCCAACCGCGGACAGATTGCCCATGCGTACCATCTGCGCCGAGCCTTCTTCGATGATCGACAGCTTGCGTTTAACGGCATCATCGCCAGGCCATTTGGCTTCAACCTCGTCCTGTAAAAAGCGTGAGTTGATTTCGAAAATAATTTCCATATGGCGCGGCAAAACCTTTTCGATCAACTTTAACGGCCAACGTTCGAGGGCTTCAGGCAACAGGGTATGGTTTGTGTAGGCGAAGGTGGCGCGGGTCATGGTCCACGCGTCATGCCAAGTGAAGCCTTCTTCATCGACCAGGATACGCATCAATTCTGGGATCGCGATGGCCGGGTGAGTATCGTTCAACTGCATGGCATTGAGTTCGGCAAACTTGCTCAGATCGTTACCGTGAGCGCTCTTATAGCGGCGCATCACATCGGCAATCGAGGCGGCGCTGAAAAAATATTGCTGGATCAGGCGCAGTTCTTTACCCGCTTCGGTTTCATCATTGGGGTAGAGCACCTTGGAGACGGTTTCGGCTTGCACCGATTCGGCATAGGCATCGAGATAACCGCCAGAGTTAAAGACATCCCAGTCGAAAAACTTATCGGCACGCGATTCCCACAAGCGCAGGATATTCACATTTTGACCGCCGTAACCGACGATCGGGATATCCCAGGGAATGGCACGTAAGGTTCGGCTCGGGCGCCACACTTTACGCGATTGGCCCTGCTCATAAACCGTTTCCACATAGCCGTATAGCTTAACGGTCTGCTGCGATTCCGGTCGGCATATTTCCCATGAACTGCCAAACTCACGCCACTCGTCGGGCCGCTCCACCTGGCGACCCTTGTAAAATTCTTGCCGAAACAGGCCGTGTTCATAGTGAATGCCATAGCCAATGGCCGGCAAACTCAGGGTCGCCATCGAATCGATAAAGCAGGCTGCCAGACGACCTAATCCGCCGTTGCCCAGGGCCATATCGGGCTCTTCTTCCAAGATATCGGACAGGCTCTGACCCAGGTCTGTCATCGCCGCATCGGCAATTTCATAGAGGCCGAGATTCTGCAAGTTGTTCGACATCAGTCGACCCATCAGAAATTCCAATGACAAATAATGCACCGCCCGTGTGCCTTTGCCAGCATGGGTCTTTCGGGTACGGCTGACACCGTCGTAGACAAACTCGTTGATGGCCGCGGCAATGGCCTGATTCCACGCTTGCTGGGAGGCCTTTTCTTCATAGGTCCCGAGGGTGGAATGTAAATGCTTCAGGACCGATTCTTTGAATTGCGGCACTGTTAGTTGCGGTTGCGGTGCCGCGGATAGGTTAGTCGCCATCTTTTTATCACCTTAAGCAGAAGAGGAATTGGGTGCGGTAAGGCAGTAGACACTCACCGGCAGGTTAAACCTGCGCTAGATAGGATCATAAACTGTTGAGCACAAAGGTGTAGTTTGAAATCTCGGGTCAGGAAAACCGCCGCTACCTCCACCTTGCGGACCCATGGGGGTTAGCTGAGTAGGTTTACTGACAGCAGCTTGGGCTGAAACGGTTCGGGCAGGATGAAAATTGACTGACTAGTCATTCATTGTTAAGCTCAAGCCATGACAGACAAACGCACTCAACTGATCAACGCCGCCACCGACCTCTTTGCCCGAGAAGGGTTCTGGAACACCTCGACCGCGCGGATCGCTAAGCATGCCGGCGTGGCCACCGGGACGCTGTTTAATTACTTCGCCAGTAAAGAAGCCTTGATCGATGCGGTCTA
Organism: Reinekea sp.; assembly: GCF_982785585.1. Classification (NCBI taxonomy): domain Bacteria; kingdom Pseudomonadati; phylum Pseudomonadota; class Gammaproteobacteria; order Oceanospirillales; family Saccharospirillaceae; genus Reinekea; species Reinekea sp. Next base: position 8,007 of record NZ_CEYAVF010000010.1, read on the forward strand.
TGTGGAAATTAAGACGCGCGTCGCCGATGCCACCTTACCCGGCCTGCCGGATTTGAACGATACCGTCGCCTGCTTTAACCACTTTTGGTGCACTTACATCCGCTGGGGTGTCGATAACCCGATAGAACACGACCTGTTACAACAAATGAAATTGGCCAATATGGCCAGTCAAGAGGCTGAGACTCAGCTCCACCAACAGTTTGCCGTGATGGGCCAATTATTGGAGCACTTCAGTCGGTTGGACAATACCGTCGCGGTGCCCTTGCCCTATATGATCGAGCTTATTTTCGCGCAGCTGGAAGTTGCGATCGACAGCGCCATTGACGCCAATTTAACCGGCGCAGCACTGCAACAACATATCGACACCGGCTTCGCGATTGCGCTGCGTAGCTTAACGATCAATTAAGCAAATACGACTCAAAGCCCTTAATTCACGGCATTTAGCGACCCGGTCAGGTTGGATCGGTCACTCATTTGGTAAGCAAAGGTACTAACGATGAATAAGACCAATTGGACATTAGATCAGGCCCCCAGCCAAGCAGGCAAAATCGCACTGAAAACCGGTGCGAATGTCGGCTTAGGCTATGAAACCGCCCTAGGGCTGGCCCAGACCTTAACCCAGCAAGATTTCTTCGCCACAGAAGATTCTAATATGGCGGTTGCTCAGGATGTTTAATCGTCCGCGGCGCAGTCAATGGAAGAAAAAATTAGGCATTGGCCTAGTATCTATTACGGTCCTATTAGGAGGCTCGGTAATGAGTGTCGGCACTATATTAAACAGCAGTCCTTCGACCGAAGAACTGACCCAACGTTCGGCACAATACGCCGACGGCAAGTTTCGCAATCCGGTTGAGGCCATGAAGATGTCAATGTCCGGCCTGTGGAGTATGTTCAAGGATTATCGCAAACATAAGAGCGAACAGGCCACGCCAACCGATGCCCTGCCGGTGCTGAATATCGATCCGGCGTCATTGCTCAACCTGCCCAGCGCCGAGAGCCGCTTTTATCGCCTCGGGCACTCTACCCTGCTGATCTGGCTCAATGGCGAATTCTGGCTCACCGATCCAGTCTTTTCCAAACGCGCCTCGCCCGTTCAGTTTGCCGGACCGAAACGCTTTCATCAGCCGCCAATCGGGATAGCGCAATTGCCGCAAATTAAAGCCGTGGTGTTATCGCATAACCACTACGATCACATGGACAAAGCGAGCATTAAGCAGCTCATCGCCAAGGTGGAGTTTTTTGTCTGTCCGCTCGGGCTTGGGGCCGATCTAATCAAATGGGGTGTCAATCCCGCTAAGGTCATCGAACTCGATTGGTGGCAGGACACCGACGTGGCCGGTGTCACCCTAACGGCCACGCCGTCACAGCACTTTAGTGGCAGAGGCCTAACCGATCGAGATCGGACTCTGTGGGCCTCCTGGGTATTTAGCGCGCCCGAACAGCCTGGCCGCGACGCGCAACGCCTGTTCTTTAGTGGCGATACCGGATACTTCGATGGCTTTAAGGAGATCGGCACACGCTTTGGACCCTTTGATGTCACCTTTATGGAGACCGGTGCCTACAACAAGAACTGGGCCGGGGTGCATATGCTGCCCGAAGAATCGGTTCAGGCTCATCTCGATCTAGGCGGTAAACAGATGGTGCCGATCCATAACAGCACTTTCGATTTGAGTTTGCACAGCTGGTTTGATCCCTTTGAACGGGTCACGGCCGCAGCCGCGGCGAGCAACGTTCAGGTCAACACACCGGTCATCGGCGAGGCCATTGTGCTTGGCCAGATGAGTAGCAATCCGTTGTGGTGGCTGGAGGTGCGATAATAGATCGCGAACTCGATAAGGGTTTGACCGGCCAAGCACCGGTTTAACCCAGGTTTTGGACTCTGTTCTGCAAAAATCCGGTAAACCCCCTTGTATCGGTCGCCTTAAGCCCTTAATTTGCCTGCAGTCTTCTCACCGGCATTCTATGAACTATGGCAACCTACGACGCACTCCATGCATTAAAGACCGCGCTGCAATCCCGAATCATCGGCCAGGAGCAACTCATCGAGTCGCTGCTGATCGGACTGTTGGCCGATGGCCACCTGCTGGTCGAAGGCGCGCCCGGGCTGGCCAAGACGAGTGCGATCAAGGCATTGTCCGATGGCCTGCAATGCAGCTTCAAGCGGATCCAGTTCACCCCCGACCTGATGCCCGCCGATGTCACCGGCTCCGACATTTATCGCGTCGAAGAACATCGCTTCGAATTTCAGCCCGGGCCGATCTTCGCCAACCTGGTCTTGGCCGATGAAATCAATCGAGCTCCGGCCAAGGTGCAATCGGCGCTGCTCGAGGCAATGTCGGAACGGCAGGTCTCGGCTAACGGCCAAACCTATCCATTGCCCGCGCCTTTTCTGGTTATGGCCACACAAAACCCGGTTGAGCACGAAGGCACCTATGCGCTGCCCGAGGCCCAATTAGACCGCTTCTTGATGAAGGTCTCGCTCGATTATCCGAGCCTTGAAAATGAGTTTCGAATCCTCCATTTGGCCCGGCAGGAGCAGGCCCATGAGCTGCCCGCCTATGCCAACATTGACCTCGATACTTTGATGGCCGCGCGGGCCGAGGTCGATCAGATCCATGTCAGCGCGGCCGTTGAAACCTATATAGTGCACCTAATCAATGCCACCCGGCATGCCGGTGCGTATCAGGCCGACCTAGAGGGTTTAATCCTTTATGGCGCCTCGCCGCGCGCCACCATCGCCTTGGATCGCTGCGCGCGCGCCCTGGCTTGGTTGTCCGGCAGTGACTTCGTGACCCCAGACCATATCCAACAGGTTGCCAGCCGGGTTATTGCCCATCGCTTGGTACTCAGCTTACAGGCACAGGCCAAGGGCTTCGATGGTAATGCGTTAGTGCACCAGTTACTCGCCGCGGTGCCGGTGGGGTAAGCTAGGATGCAGACTGAATTCCCCGTTTTGGGCGCAACCGTGCAGCTCGATGAACTGTTGAAGTTGCAAACTCTGGCACTGGATCTCCGCCGCTTAACGCCGCCGCGCAGCCGTGCTCAGCGCATTGGCGAACAGCGTTCTGTCTATCGCGGTCAGGGCCGTGAGTTTATCGAGATGAAGCATTATCAGTCCGGCGACGATGTGCGCCAAATCGATTGGCGTCAAACTGCCAAGAAGCAACTGCCCTTTGTCCGAGTTATGGAAGAAGATCGCCACAGCGAGCACACCATCTGGCTCGACCTCAGCAGTAGCAGCTATTTTGGCACTCAGGGCTGTTTTAAATCGGTTATGGCCTGCCATTGGGCCGCCTTCCTGATCTGGCGTTTTCTGCAACTGAAGCATCCACTGCGCCTGTTCGTGCGCGTCGGCGCCGACTGGCAACAAGAGCTGCGCGTCAGTGCCCAAAAGGACGGCGCTCGGGCCTGTCAGCTCTTGGTCGAGGCCCATGCCTATCTGGCTGGTCAGTTCCGCACGCTCGAGCCGGCACCGGCGGTGTCGCTGGCGCATTGGAAAAACCGCCCCAACCTCTGGTTTATTGCCGACTTCTTGCAGCAAGATATCGCCCAACTGGCGCAGCAGATCCCGGTGCAGGCGATCAGCTCGCTCACCCTACTGCAGGTATTGGATCCATTCGACTGCCAGCTGCCGTCGGCCGGCCTACTGCCGGTTAAAAACCCCAACCAGAGTGGTTGGATCGCCAGCTCCGATGGCCGCCTACAGCAGCAGTACAAAGACCATTTTAAGGCCCACAATGACGCCTTGGAGCGCTTCGTCTGGCAGGCCAATGGCGCCCTGTTCAGCCACCGTAATAATCAATTCCACTGGAGCGAGGTGCAGTCTTGGCCTCTGTATCACTGATGCCCGAAGAAAACCCCGCTGTGCAGCAGCTGCTCGCCCAACTGGCCGGCAATGTTTTGCCCACCGAGCCATCCATCTGGCCCATCGCATTGGGCTACTGGCTGGTCTTAGGCGCCGTGCTCATTACCACAGCGGCACTGCTCTATTGGTGGCGCCTGGGTCGCGATTGGCGCCGGGTGTCGCGCCAGCGCAAACGCATTCAGGGCCAAACTGACGCCGATCGGCAGTTGCTGCAGCTGCACCAACTGTTGCGTTGGGTGCTGATCAACAAGCTCGGCGCCGACAAGGGGTTAACCGATCGCGCCTTCGCAGAGCGGGTTACCTCGAGCCTGGCAACCCTGCCCCCGAGTTGGTTAAACGGCCACTATCGGGCCGAACCGGCGGTCCACCCGATTGATTGGGCCGAGGTTCAGCGTTTACTCAAGGCCTGGCGCAAGGAGGCACACCGATGAATTTTGCCTGGCCTTGGCTGGCCTTAATCTTGCCGCTGTTCTGGCTGCTGCCGCGGAGTCGCACATCGGCCAGCGCCGAGGCCTTGGAGCATCCCTATTTAATGAGCTTGAGCCAGCAACAACCGCCTGGCCGACAACGCGTAACGCGGGCCGGGTGGCTGCTGCAAGTGGCCTGGGTCCTGTTGGTGGTGGCGCTGATACGGCCGCAATGGGTCGGGGAGCCAGTCAGCAACGTGATCGCCGGACGCAGCATCTTCTTGGCCGTCGATCTCTCTGGCAGCATGCTGGAGCCCGATATGACCTGGAACGGGCGGGCCATCGAGCGCTATCAGGCGGTCCAGGCGGTCGTCGGCCAATTCGTCGAACAGCGCCGGCAGGATTTTATCGGCCTGGTAGTGTTTGGCAGCTTTGCCGACATCCAAGCCCCCTTGACCCCAGATGTCCAAGCCGTGAGCGCCATTCTCAGAGATCTTCGCCCGGGCATGGCCGGCGACAGCACGGCGATTGGCGATGGTCTGGCGCTGGCGGTAAAACAACTGCGCCTGTCCGAATCCCCGGACAAGGTGATTATCCTGCTCTCCGATGGTGAGAACAAGACCGGCGATGTCACCCCAGAACAGGCCACCACCATCGCCCAGCAGAGCGACATTAAGGTTTACACCATCGGCTTTGGCGGCGATCGACCAACCAGCTTCTTGGGGATGCTCAGAGGCGGTGGCAATGAGATCGATGAACAGACGCTCAAAACCATCGCCGAACAAACTCAGGGCCGTTATTTCCGGGCCACTAGCACCCAAGACTTGGCACAGGTGTTTCGCACCATCGACAATTTGGAAACCAGTGATCGGGATGACCGCGACGTGCGACTGGTGATCGAGTATTACTGGTTGCCATTGCTGGCCAGTTTTGGGCTAATTGTGTTGGCTGCCAGCCTGCCTTGGCGCCGAGGAGCGAGAACCGATGATCTGGCTTAGACCCTACCTACTGTTGCTCTTGCTACTCTGGCTTCCCCTGGCCTATCGGCTGATTCGCAACGGGCGACACCAAAGCGCTTGGCAACGACTGATCGACCCGACCCTTTATGCGGCCCTGGCCGGCCAGGTTAGTGCGCGCCGGCGGATGCGCTCCTGGCTGGTACCGATACTCGGCGTGCTGATTATTCTCGCCTTAGCGGGACCGGCCCAACCTACCAACAGCGCCCAATCAGTCACTCAGGGCAATCTCTACGTGGTACTCGACAACAGCCTATCGATGGCCGGCACCGACCTGCTACCCAATCGTCTGACCCGAGCCAAGCGGATGATCGCCGACTGGGCCGGCAGTGGCCTGTTCGATAAGACCAGTGTGATTGTCTATTCGGCCTCAGCCCACCTGCTGACTCCCCTAACCCAGGATGTGGCTACCCTAGGCACCCAGTTGGCCGCACTGACGCCCTTTTTAATGCCCGAGTTTGGCAATAACGCCGAACAGGCCTTTGCCCTACTAGCCGACCAGTTGGCCAGCGGGGACGGGCCTGCGGCTCATGTCCTCTGGCTCACCGACGATATCGCCGCCAACAAGGTGAACGCCATTCGGCAAGCACTGCCCAAGGCCCAATCCTGGACGGTGGTCGCGGTCGGTACCGCGGCCGGCAGCCCTATCCCCTTGCCCAATGAGCAGGGTTATCTCTCGGATAACGATCAGTTGGTGGTGGTCTCTACCCAGATCGGCGACCTGTTACAACGAGCAGCCGGGCTGGGCTTTAGCGCCGCCGAAATGGGTAGCCAGCCCAGCCTGCGCTTGTTGGGCGAGCAATCCGTTAATGTTGCCGAGCAAATGGCCGTGGAGGATCTGGGTTATTGGCTATTGCTGCCCATTGCCCTGCTCTTGCTCTGGGTTAATCGCCAGGCCTCCCTGTCAAGCGCGGGTGTCCTGATGCTGGTGCTGCTCAGTGGTGCTCCGAACGAGGCCCTGGCCGTGGATCTATTGCATAACCGCAATCAACAGGCCTATCAGGCCCTGGTGCGGCAAGATCCTGAGTTGGCACTGCAGCTTGCTAAGGACCCGGCCTTGAGGGCCGAGGCGCAGTATCAGAGCGGTCAGTTTGAGCTTGCGGCCGACACATTTTTGAGCCTGGCGACACCAGCGGCACTGTTTAACGCCGGCAATGCCCTGGCCAATGCCGGCAAACTGGAAGCGGCGATCCAGGCCTATCAACAGAGCCTGGACAGGGCTCCGAATCCGGCGGCAGAAAAAAATAAGGCCCTGATCGAAGCCTTTCTGCAGCAACAAGAGCAACAGGAACAACAGGAACAACAGGACTCGCAATCCGGAGAACCAGAATCCGATGCACCGTCTGAGTCAAACCAACAGCCTAACGACGGCGAGCCGGATCAACCCGGGGACCAGGACGGCAACCCGACCGAGGCACCCGAGTCGAGCGAAACGAGCCAGGCAGCGCAAGAGCAGGCAGCACAAGAGGCGGCCGATCAAGCCGCCGAGCAGGCAGCGGCGGGCGAGGAGAAAAGTGCCGAGCAACTCAGGGCGGATCAGGAGGTGCAGGCGGTGCTCAATCAATTGCAGGCCCCTGCTGGCTCGCTGTTGCAACAAAAATTCAGATATCAATTTCAACAAAACCCTATCGAACCGGATGGCACTCTATGGTAACTGCGTGGCGCCTTGGCGCTCTGATCACAATGTTTTTGGTTGTCGGCCTGGCCGAAGCGGCGGTAAGCGCGCAGGTCGATCGTACCGAGCTTTATAATGACGAATCATTGGTACTGACGGTCACCGTCTCCCCTGCCGCCGAGTTAAACTCGACCGACTTAGCGGCGCTGGCGAGTTTGTTTTCGATCGAACAACGGGTCCAGCAGCAGTCTAGTCAAAACATCAATGGCCGCGCTCGTTCGCGGGTCGATTATCAATTTCGACTCTCCAGTAAGGCCCGTGGCGTGGTTGCGATCCCCAGCATCCGAGCCGGTGACGAGCAGAGCGAGCCGATCTTTGTTACCGTGCTCGATGCGCGCCAGCGCGGCGACTCCTTAGCAGAGGATGCCGTGCAATTCACCGGTCGTCTGAGTAACAACCGCCCCTATGTCGATCAAGCCTTTGAAATAGTCCTGGAGTTTGCCTATAAGATCCAGGTCAAGGGCGCGATCGAAACGATCGATTTGGACAGCTTTGAAACGCGGCTCGTGAAGGAGGAAAACACCAATACCACCCGCAACGGTCAGACCTATAACCTCTATCGTCAAGTATTGGAACTGACGCCGAAAAATCCGGGCGCGGTCAAGATACCGACCATCGTGTTTAACGGCGAGTACCCCGATTCGGCCCAAGGTCGCTACGTCCGCTTTAGCCGCACGGTCGATCTTGAGCCGATTGAGATTCGCGCGATCCCAGCCAGCTTCCCGTCCGATGCCTATTGGCTGCCCGCGACCGAAATACGGCTGAGCGACAATCTCGATACCGGTCAGCCTATGGATACGAACAGCCACCTCGACTGGCAGATCTCTACCCAAACCCAGGGTTTGGCCGCCAGCCGGCTGCCCGACCCCTTAGCGACGATCAGCGCCTCGTTAGACAGTCGTCTGAGGCTGTATCGTAACGAAGCCACCTTCAGCGACAACCAGCGCCTAGATTCTGCGGCCTTGACCATCGACACGCCGGGTACCTATCGCATCCCCGCCATCCGCATTCCATGGTGGAATACCGATACCGACACGCTGGCATGGGCCGAGCTTCCGGAGCGCACTATCAGGGTAGTGGCGACCACCCAGGTCAGCCCGAAAGGGACCGGACAAGCTCCGGGCGCCGAGCCGCTATTGAGCCCTGAGAGTCGGTCAACCGAGCAGCCCGAACTTGCCCCGTTTGGACCCAATTACTGGCTTTACGCCACGCTTCTGGCGGGCCTTGGGTGGTTGCTCACGTTAGGGCTGTGGTGGCGCCAGGTAAGAACTGTAACGACGGCACGCAGCACGGACGTCCTAACACCTGGCGCGGTCTCGCCCAATTGGGCAGTAGCCCAACGTTTGGCAAAGGCCTCGGACTATTCCGGCCTCTATCAATGTCTGCTGCGATTGACCGGGGCAGGCAATGACCCCCTAACGGTAGTAAAAGCCCGCTTGGATCAGTCAACACGACAAAGTTTTGAAGATCTGGAACGATCGCTTTTTAGCGACCAAGCGACACCTCCGAGCGCCTCAGCCATGACCGCATTGGTGCAAGCCTTGGAGCGCCTGATCGGTCGAACAGGCTCGGCGCGCGCACCCGATGAGGCACTGCGGCTTTATCCGAACTGAGCTGGGTAATATTTAAGACAGAGATATGGGCTACCGCTGACCGGTGCCCAAAAGCAGAAAGGGGATCCAGAGACGCCCCTATGGTGCGGCAGCGCTCAAACGCTGGCGTACTGCTTCAAACAGACATACACCGGCGGCAACGGAGACATTGAGGCTGCTGACCTGACCGGCCATCGGTAGGTAAACTAGACCATCACAGGTTTCTCGGGTCAGGCGGCGCAAGCCACTGCCTTCGGCCCCCATAACCAGTGCGATCGGGCCCGTTAACGGCGTTTGGTAGACCGAACTCTTGGCCTCGCCGGCCGTGCCATAGATCCAGATCCCCCGACTCTTCAGCGCCTCGAGCGTGCGCGCCAAGTTGGTCACCGCGAAGAAGGGCACCGTATCGGTAGCGCCACTGGCCACTTTGACCGCGGCAGGGGTCAGGCTAGCCGACTTGTCCTTCGGCACGATCAAACCGTGCGCACCGGCGGCGTCACAGGACCGCAGACAGGCGCCGATGTTATGCGGATCGGTAACCCCATCGAGAATTAGCAACAGCGGCGGGACCGTCAGCGCGTCGAGCATTTCCTCCAGATCGGCCTCTTTGAGTACCGGTGCCGCCAGAGTCTGTACTAAAACGCCCTGATGGCGGCCTTCCATCAGCTCATGCTTGTGCAGAATACGATCAAAGTCTTCCCGGTTCACCAGGCGAAACTTGACGTCCTGAGCTCGCACCAAATCGAGCAGTCGATTCATACGATTATCTTGGCGGCCCTTGAGCAGTACCACCTCTTTGATCCGTTCCGGGTGCGTTTCCACGGCGCTTTGTGCAGCGTGTAAACCAAAGACCCACATGGAATCCGTCATTGTTAGATTTCTCCGAAATTTGCTAAGCAGGCGATAGGGGCGGGTATTATTCTGGGCGTCCGTGTCTAAACTAACGGGCGCGCCTGCTGAACAGGCGCACCTTGTCGGGATCGGCCGATCTCAGAACGATCGAGGACCGTTCGATTAACGCTTACGGCCGCCGCTACGGCTGCCACTGCGCTTCTTCGGCTTGCCATCTGTACTGGCTTTATTACCCTGATCGGACCCATCGGTCGAACTCTCTTGACGTTTCGCCGGCTTGCGCTGAGTGCTGCCCTTACGACCCCGATCGGGTTTGGTCACGCCACCTTCGGCCAGTTCGAAATCGATCTTACGATCGTCCAAGCTGACGCGAACCACGCGGATTTGCAGCTTATCGCCTAGGCTATAGACGATACGGGTGCGGTCGCCGACCAAGCGATGCGCGCTTTGCTCGTACTGGTAATAATCCGATTGCAGGCTGGAAATGTGCACCAAGCCATCAACGTAGATATCGTCCAACTGAACAAAGAGACCAAAATTGGTCACCGCCGACACGGTGCCACTGAATTCTGAGCCTATATGATCGTTCATATATTCACATTTCAACCAAGTGACCACATCACGAGTGGCTTCATCGGCGCGTCGTTCGGCCATCGAGCAATGTTCACCCAGCTCGAGCATCTGCTTGACGTCATACGGATAGATATCCGCTGTCGCCATCAGCTCGGCTTCTTTGACCCGAGTCACTAAGGCGGTGCGCTTTTTACTGCGAATCACCGAACGGATCGCACGATGCACGAGCAAATCTGGATAGCGTCGAATCGGCGAGGTGAAGTGAGCATAGCGATCAAAGGACAAACCAAAGTGGCCCAGGTTTTCCATCTGATACACAGCCTGTGCCATTGAGCGCAGCATAACCGTTTGCAACAGTTCAAAGTCTTCACGACCACGAATCTGGTGCAGTAGCTTCTGGTAATCGGCGGCCTTTGGCTTCATGCCGCCGGTTACGCCTAGGCCATGTTCGCCCATATATTCACGCAGATTCTGCAAGCGCTCTGGCGACGGCGTATCGTGCACGCGATAGAGGCACGGAATTTCCATCGTTTCAATCAGGGTTGCAGCGCAGACGTTGGCCGCCAACATGCATTCTTCGATCAGGCGATGCGCGTCGTTACGCGAGGTTGCCACGATGCGGTCAATCTTCTGTTCATCATTGAAGACAATGCGCGTTTCGCGGGTTTCAAATTCGATCGCACCGCGGATTGAGCGAGCAATACCGAAGCCCTTATAGACAGCATAGAGCGCATCGATATTTTTCTCGACATTAACACCATACTCGGCCACCAAGGCGGCACGATGACTCGGTTCACTCTTGTCGAGCACCTCGGCCACCCGAGTATAGGTCAGACGGGCATGCGAATAGATAATGCCTTCCATAAAGCGAAAATGGTCGACCACGCCCAATGCGCTGACTTCCATCTCACAAACCAACGCCAAACGATCGGTTTGCGGATTGAGCGAACAGAGACCATTGGACAGTACTTCCGGTAACATTGGGATAACCCGTTCCGGAAAGTAGACTGAGGTGCCGCGATTGCGCGCTTCCACATCGAGCGGGCTGTGCACGGCAACATAGTGCGACACGTCCGCGATCGCGACATAAAGGCGTGTTCCGCCGTTCTTCATCGCCTGAGCAAATACCGCGTCATCGAAATCACGCGCATCTTCACCGTCGATCGTGACGAAGGCCTTGTCGCGCAGATCGACCCGATTGACCTTGTCGCCTTCCTTGACCTCGGTACCGAAATCGACGATCTGGACTTCGACATCTTGCGGCCATTCGTGCGGAATGTCATAGGTTTGCATGGCGATGTCGATTTCCATGCCGGGCGCCATATGAGCACCCAGAACGTTTTTGACCCGACCAATAGGTTGTTTACGAAATTCAGGTTGTTCGACGATCTCAACCAACACGATGTCGCCATCTTTAGCGTCGGCAACATCTTTGGCTGGGATCAGAACATTTTGGCTAATACGCTTGTTTTCGGGGGTTACGAAACCAAAGTCGCCTTCCCAGCGGAACCGACCAACCAACTCGGGCGTACGACGTTCAATCACCTCAGTGATGATCGCCTCAACTCGGCCACGTTGATCTTTATCGCCTTTGCGGGCTAATACGATGTCGCCATCAAAACAACAACGCATCTGGCGGTTATTGAGCACAAAATCATCACCGCCTTGTTCCGGGATTAGAAAGCCAAAGCCATCGCGATGGCCTTGTACACGTCCGCGGATCAGATCCATTTTGTCGATTAGGCCGAAGGCACCACTGCGTGAACAGAGTAATTGGCCATCTCGGACCATGGCCAGCAAACGCCGGCGCAGAGCTTCAACATCGTCTTCAGTTACTAGGGACAATTCAAAACACAATTCAGGATGGCTTGCGGGCCCTTTGCGTTGGGCAAGGTGCTCACCAATAAATTCACGACTGGGAATTGGGTTATCGTATTTTTCCGCCTCACGTTCTAGGTGAGGGTCTAAAGTTGAGTTATTTTTTTTCACAATATCCATATTTCATTGTTATTTTAGAAAAATTAGTATAACGGGAGATGGACTCAATTTGTAGGAAAGACTTCATCGGAAGGAAAACGAGAACGCAGCTGCACTGTGCAACTGCGTTCTTTTAGCGACCTATCCCGCGCTAGTGTGGTGTCTCAGAGTTCGAAGGAGTGCTTTAACACGATGGTTTCAACTCGATCGGGTCCAGTGGACACTATATCGATTCGGGCGCCGATAGCCTTTTCGATGTATTCGATGTAGGCACGGGCATTCTTCGGTAAATCAGCCAGTGACTTAGCACCTACGGTGGAATCATGCCAACCGGGCAGGTCGACGTAGACGGGTGTTACGGTATCAAAGGCTTCGGATGACGCCGGCCAAGCCACTGCCTGTCCCGCCTCATCCTGATAACCGACACAGACCTTGACGATATCCAGACCATCGAGCACGTCGAGTTTGGTCAGGCAGATGGCATTGATCGAGTTAATCCGGATACTGTGCTTGACCAATACTGCATCAAACCAGCCACAACGTCGAGCCCGGCCGGTAGTAGTACCCACTTCTTGGCCCTTTTCGGCCAGGTATTTGCCGTTGTCGTCAAACAGTTCAGTCGGGAATGGACCGGCACCGACTCGAGTGGTGTAGGCCTTGGTGATGCCCATGATCTGATCCAGATACAGCGGACCGACACCGGAACCGGTGGCGACACCGCCGGCCGTGGTATTAGACGAGGTCACATAGGGATAGGTACCGTGGTCGATATCGAGTAACGAGCCTTGGGCGCCTTCGAACATGATGTTACCACTGCGCTCGCGAATCTCGTGCACCAAGCTGACCGTATCGGTGGTGATATCTAGGATACTTTTAGCGTCGGCGATAACCTCCGCGATGCACTGATCGACATCTACTGTTTCGGCACCGTAGTATTCTTTGAGCATAAAGTTGTGGTAATTCAGCACTTCGGTCAACTTTTCCTTGAAGCCGGCCTGGAACACATCTCCCAGGCGGACCCCGCGACGGCTGACCTTGTCTTCATAGGCCGGCCCGATGCCACGCCCGGTGGTACCGATTTTCTTAATGCCACGCTTGGCCTCACGCGCCTGATCTAGGGCAACGTGGACCGGTAAAATTAGTGGGCAACCCTGAGAAACACGCAGACGCTCGCGCACGGGCACCCCTTTCTCTTCCAGCATGGCCATTTCACGTTGCAAGGCGGTGATGGACAAAACCACGCCGTTGCCGATGACGCAGGTCACACCTGGGCGCATTACACCAGACGGAATCAGATGTAATGCGGTTTTTTTACCGTCAATTACAATGGTGTGACCGGCATTGTGGCCACCCTGGAATCGGACCACTGCATCTGCGTTTTCGGTCAACAGGTCAACAATCTTGCCTTTGCCTTCATCACCCCATTGGGTGCCCAGTACGACTACATTCTTACCCATTTTAAACTTGTCCGTTTTGAGAAATCAGTTGAATATGCCATTGGCCATTGTCCTGCACCAATACCCGATCACAACCCAGCTCGTCGCTCTCGGGTTGTTCGCTAAATAATTGAATAATCCGTTCACCCTGAGCCCGCAAGCTTCGAATAACCCCAGCCAATGCCGGATCATTGCTCGCAGGTGCCAAGATACCAGGCGTTTCAGCCCAATCACTGACCACTAGGGTGGCCAGTATTTTTAGATCACTGGAGAAGCCGGTAGCCGGTCGAGAACGTCCGAACACTTCACCGGTATGATCATAGCGCCCACCACGCGCCACTGGCTGGCCAAAGCCAGGCACAAAGGCGGAGAAAACCAGGCCGGTATGATAGTTAAAATTTCGTAATTCGGCCAAATCAAAATGAATTCGGACCTCGGGAAATGCCTGCCGGATCGCCAGGGCAATCGATTTAAGGGTCTGCAATGCTGCCAAAACAGCCTTAGGAGCCTCGGCAAACTCCTCCACCCAAAGTTCCAGATCGTCCAATGAGCCGGCCATGGCCGGTAATTTCAGGAAAATCGCCTTATGCTCCTCGGCCATATCAACCGCGGCAAGCCATTGCTGGAGCTCTGGCAAGGCGCGCAGACGCAATAGGCCGTAGAGTTCGGTCTGCTGACTGGCACTCAACTCGGTCTCGGCGACCAAAGCATGATAGATACCAACGTGACCCAGATCGACCGTTATCTGTTTCAGACCGGCGCTCTGAAGTGAACTTAACATTAGGGACACAATTTCAACTTCGCTATCCAAGCCCGAATAGCCATACAATTCAGCGCCAATTTGCATCGGACTGCGCGATGATAGCAGGTGGGTCGCCTTGGTATGCAGCACCTCACCACAATAGCAGTAGCGCGCGACACCGATTTTGGGGATCGAATGGGCGTCCATGCGCGCGACCTGTTGGGTCCGGTCAGCGCTAATGCCCATCAAGCGGCCTGAGCGCTGGTCGGTAATCTTAAAGGTCAACAGATCGAGGTCGTGGCCGACCCCGGTCAAGAGGGACTCCAAATATTCCGCCGAGGGCGGTTGCAGCAGATCATAGCCCCACACCCGATACTCATCGAGTAGGGCGCGGCGTAAAGCTTCGATACGGGCGGCCTGCGGCGGCAGAATCTCTTCTATGCCGTCCGGTAAAAGCCAGCGTTCTGAAATGGTCATTCGATCTGAAATCCCGTAATGTCACAAATTTAGGCACAAAAAAACCGGGCATCTGCCCGGTTGCAAGATTATACAGAGACTTAGGGCTTTCGCCCAGTCATATCGTTAGGGTTTTCCGTTCTGATTATTCAAGTAACGGAAGAAGTCGCTATCCGGCTCCAGCACCAGCATATCACCCGTCGAGTTGAAGGCATTGCGATAGGCCCTCAAACTGCGGTGAAAGGCATAGAACTCAGAATCGACCGAATAGGCGCTGGTATAAATTTTCGCCGCATCGGCATCACCAGCACCGCGAATCTGTTCAGACTCTCGGAACGCGTTGGCGATGGTAATGGTTCGCTCTTGATCGGCATTGGCCTGAATAATTTCTGCCTGACGCTGACCTTCGGAACGGAATTTTCGCGCTTCCTGATCCCGGTCGGAGCGCATACGACGGAATACATCGCTGGACACTTCCTGCGGCAGATCGATCGCCTTGATACGAATATCGACGACCTGAATCCCCAGTTCGGTTACGGCCACGGCATTGACCTTCTGCAAGACACGCTGCATCAGGGCATCTCGTTCACCTTCATCGCTGCGTATGTTGTTACCAGAGGACAGTATTTCACCAGTTTTCAGACCCGTGACCACTTCACGCAGAGACTTGTCACCAAAGGCGTCGCGCAGAGCCGCATTGACTCGAGAGCCAAGTACCTCGTTAGCGCGGAAGAAATCACCGCCACTGTTGGCGGTGTAGAATTTCAGTGTTTCCGTGATGCGCCATTGCACGTAGGAGTCCACTTCCAAGCTCTTCTGTTCGCTGGTAATAAAGCGTTCGGCCTGACTGTCGAGCGTAATCAAACGGTTATCGAACTTCTTGATCTGATGCACCAGTGGGATCTTAAAATGCAGACCCGGCTCAATGTCCCAAGCCGTGACTTCACCGAAATACAGCCGTATGGCCGTTTGACGCTCTTCGATGATAAACATACTGCTGCTGGCTGCCAATATCACTAGGCCGAGCACGACTACTAGTAGGCTACTTTTTGCGTTCATCTGTTCAGCCCCTTATTGGTTGCTTCTGCGGCGATCGATTTCGCGCAGAATCTGGTCGGTTAGGTTGCTGACATCGGTCTGTGACATGCTGCTCACGGCACCGGCTTTCAGGTCTGTTGCGGCGGCGCCGCTGGCCTGGCTCTGGCGCAGCTGATCGAGGGGCAGATAGATCATGTTATTGCCACCCTCCACATCTAACAACACCTTCGAACTCTTGCCATAAACCTCTTCAATAGTATCGAGGTACAAACGTTCACGCGTGATATCAGGAGCCTTTAGATACTCATTCAGCAGCGCAGTGAAACGATCCGATTCACCAGTCGCACGGGCTATCACTTCTTGCCGATAGGCTTCTGCCTCGGCCAATTGACGCTGAGCGGCACCTTGGGCGACGGGCACAATTTGGTTGGCGTAAGCTTGGGCTTCGTTGATCAGTCGCTGCTGATCTTCGCGCGCTTTGATTACGTCATCGAAGGCGTCTTGCACGGCAGTCGGCGGCGCGGCATTGGTGATCTTCAACTGACCGACCTGGATACCGACTTCATAGTTGTCCAGATACTGCTGTAAGCGATCTTTTACCAAAGCCTGGACCTGATCTCGGCCGGTGGTCAAGATCTGCTCCAAACCGGCAGAACCAACAACGTGGCGCAAAGCTGACTCGGACGCATGCGCCATGGTTGACTCTGGATCACGCACGTTAAGCACGTACAGTTTGGCATCGGCTGCGCGGTATTCCACCGTCATCGATACAGTAACGATATTCTCATCGGCCGTGAGCATCGAGGTTTTCAGGCTGTGTTCACGCACCTGAGTCACATTGACGTTTTCATTGTCGGCAATACGATCGATAAAGGGGATCATGTAGTGCAGACCGGGGGCTTCGACCCGATAAAACTCACCCAAACGCAGCACCACGGCGCGCTCGGATTCATCGACCGTGTAAAAGGCGTTGAAACCAGTGAAGAGCACCGCGATCACCGCGACGATGGCTGCTATAGCGCCAAAGCCGGCTGCTGGCGGGGTATCCGAACCGCCGTTGCCGCCTTTCTTATTGCCACCAAGCCATTTATTGAGCTTCTCGGTGATCTGTTTGATGAGGTCGTCAAGATCTGGAGGGCCATCGTTTTTATTTCGATTGCGATTACCCCAAGGGTCTTGGTCGTTCTTATTGCCACCTGGTGGTTCGTTCCACGCCATGGTCTACTCCGTCTCTATTATAGTTTTTATAACTGAAAACTCAGCTATTGCTCGAAAAATTCCTTAACCCGCGCAACACCAAAGCGTTCTTCGGTCAGGTTAAAACGTTTTAACAATTGTCTAAAGTCTTTCTTCTGCATGCGCACTTCCAGCTGAACTCGGCCGACCTCGTCATAACTTTCAGACAAGATGGCATTTTGCTCGAATAAAGCGGCACGCAAACCAGACTCGCTGGCCTCCAACACAATAGTGGTGGCGAGAATCTCATCACCCAGCAATTCGGTAATGGCCGCCAGCAATAATGAAGTGCCCTCACCACTTACGGCCGACAACCAGACTCGGACCGGTCGCCCTGCATTATCACGCTCAATAGCAGGTTGAAAATCATCGAGCAGGTCGATCTTGTTGAATACTTCCAACCGGGGTATATCAATTGACCCTATCTCAGTTAATACGGCTTCAACCTGCGCCATATTATGGTGACGATTTTCATCAGCACAATCTACGACGTGCAATAACAGATCGGCGCCGGCCGTTTCCTGCAGGGTCGCTTTAAAGGCTTCGACCAACTTATGAGGTAAGTGACGAATAAAGCCTACCGTGTCGGCCAGCACAATACCGCCCATATCAGGCACTTCAAGACGACGCAAGGTCGGATCCAGCGTGGCAAAAAGCTGATCCGCCACATAGACCGTAGCGTCTGTCAAATAATTGAAAAGAGTGGATTTACCCGCATTAGTGTATCCCACTAGGGCCACCGTTGGAGTGTTGGATCGATTTCGGGCGCGCCGGGACTGGTTGCGTTGCTTCTCAACCTTGTCGAGGCGCTTGTGAATCGTTGAGATACGGCTACGCAGTAGGCGTCGATCCGACTCCAGCTGGGTTTCACCCGGGCCACGCAGACCAATACCGCCTTTTTCTCGATCCAAGTGGGTCCAACCACGAATCAGACGCGTGCTCTGATACTCCAGCTGAGCCAATTCGACCTGCAGCTTGCCCTCGTGGGTTCGGGCACGCTGAGCGAATATATCGAGAATGAGTCCGGTCCGATCGAGCACCCGACACTCTATGGCGGCTTCGATATTACGTTCCTGTGAGGGTCGCAATGCGTGATTAAATAATACTAGGTCGGCCTCATGGTCAATCACGGCCTGCTGAATCTCTTCTAGCTTGCCAGCACCGACAAAAAATTTGGAATGAGGAACCGTCATAACACCGCGGATAAACAATGCGGTCTCGGCCCCAGCTGAGGTAACTAACTCGGAAAACTCCGCCGCGTCCTCACGCTGGTCCGACTCAGGAAAGTCAACATGAACCAATATGGCTCGGTTTCCGCCCTCTACACGTTCAAAAAGCAATCAAAACTCCGATGCCCGGCGCTGCCCGGCTAAGAGAAAAATAGTGGACCGTCCCGTTACTCGACAGTAATTACGTCATCGTCGTCTTGGGTAATCTTGACATTGCGGGCGGGGACGACCGTCGAAATGGCATGTTTGTAAACCATTTGGCTAACAGTGTTCTTCAACAAAATAACAAACTGGTCGAAGCTTTCGATCTGACCCTGCAACTTAATGCCGTTTACCAGAAAGATTGACACTGGAATGCGCTCTTTACGTAGCGCGTTTAAGAAAGGGTCTTGTAAAGACTGCCCTTTTGACATGTTCTGCTCCCTTTTTGTCAAGGATTATAATAATAGTTGGCTTGCAAACCAGCGTGCCCGGGTGCCACTAAAGCCAATGACTCCGTCACTCGGTGCCCAAAGAATGGGCCAACATCGACCAATTTATTACGCCGAAGCGCGCCATTGGCCCACAATGGAGGCTGGTTCAATAGCATTCAAAAATTCCAATTAGTAATTCTAGTTGATTTCCATCTCATTGTGGATGGCAACAGGACATTATTTACTTAATACCCCCGATATTAATAGTTAGCAAACAAGCTTGCTTGATCTCAGTTCGCCTAGATGGCCAGCCAAAATATGGTCAAATTCAACCACGGCGGCGTCACAGTTGCCCTAAGATCTGCTGGCAATAATCAACACTGCTCACTGCACTAGTGTCGAGCGCCTGCAACTCGGGCCAGCCGCGCAACCAGGTCAGCTGACGTTTGGCCAGTTGACGCGTCGCGATGATACCGCGCTCAATCATTTCATCGTAATCGATCAGGCCATCGAGGTAGTGCCACATCTGTCGATATCCGACACAGCGCATCGATGGCAGATCTAGATGCAGGTCACCTCGACTATAAAGCTCCCGGACTTCTTGCTCAAAGCCCTGTTCGAGCATCCAACGAAAGCGCTGTGCGATGCGCGCATGCAGAATGGCCCGGTCTTGCGGTATCACGCCATATTGCAGTAATCGATAAGGGAATTGCTCCGCCGCGCCGACGGCCAAATTACCCCGTCCGTCGTGGGTGCCTTCGGCCCAGAAGGCTGAAATGGGTCGGCCACTGACACGGAACACCTCCAGCGCACGCTGCACTCGCTGCGGATTCGCCAGATCGATGCGGGCGTGAGCCACCGGGTCAACCTGAGCCAATTGCGCGACGAGCCCGACCAAACCCTGGTCCGCCATCTGCTGTGCCAGTTCGCTGCGGATGCCCTGATCACCTTCCGGCAAGTCGGCCATCGGTTCGACCAATGATTTGAAATACAGCATGGTACCACCCGTCAATAGGGGTATTTTACCACGCTGACTGATCTCGGCCATTGTCGCGAGCGCAGCACGACGAAACTGCACCACCGAGTAGCTTTCAGCCGGGTCGCAAATATCGATCAAATGGTGCGGCGCGCGGACTAGGGTCTGCGCATCTGGCTTGGCCGTGCCAATATCCATGCTGCGATAGATTTGTGCCGAGTCTACCGAGATGATTTCACAGCTGCCCAGCTCTACTAGGGCAATCGCCAATTCGGTCTTGCCGGCAGCAGTCGGTCCCATTAGAAATAGAGCCGGTGGCCTATTGTCGATCATTTATCGTCCCCGCAAAAACAGCTTATCCAACTCGGTCATCGACAGCTGGGTCCAAGTCGGTCGGCCATGGTTGCATTGTCCGCTGCGTTCAGTACGTTCCATATCGCGCAGCAAGCCGTTCATCTCTGGAATGGTCAGCTTGCGGTTAGCCCGAATCGAACCGTGACAGGCCATGGTGGAGAGTATTTCATTGCGCTGGGCGAGGATGGCATCCGAGCTTTCATGGCTACTAAAGTCGGCTAGCACCGAGCGCACCAACGGCTCCACATCGGCCTGCTGCAGATAAACCGGTATTTGCCGCACTGTCAGGGCTTCCGGCCCGGAGCGTTGCAGCTCCAAGCCAAATGTTGCCAGCACCTCGGCAAACTCCTCGGCCGTATCGGCCTCACGATTGCTCACCGCCAACTTCAATGGCACCAACAAGGGCTGTGCTTGAATGCCCTGCTGATCGTATTGGTTCTTCATCCGTTCATAGGTAATGCGCTCATGGGCCGCATGCATATCAACTAGGATTAGCCCCTGTTCAGACTGGGCCAGTATAAACACGCCGTGCAGCTGGGCAATGGCAAAACCTAAGGGCGGGATGTCCACTTGGCTGGTCTGTGGCAGCGGCTGCTGTGCCTGCCAGCCGCGCTCGGTAACGAGATCGCTTGGGCGCTGCAACTGCTGATAAAAGGCGACCTGTTCGCCGGTGCTAAGGCTCGAGCTCGGCGTTGATGACATCGAATAGGGCGCAGAGCGGTCTGCCATATTCAGGCTGCGCTGACCGCCAAATTCACCGGCCTCGATACCGCTGGTAGTGGGCGTTAACTCAGGCGCAACCAGCGGCTCTGCGCCAAGTTGGGGGCGCACTTCGGCCAGGGCGCGGTGCAATTGCGAAAATAGGAAATCGTGGACCAAACGCTGATCGCGAAAGCGGACCTCGTGCTTGGTCGGGTGGACATTGACATCAACACCCAGGCTGTCGAGTTCTAGAAATAACACAAAACAGGGTTGGCGGCCGTGGAACAATACATCACGATAGGCTTGTTTGACGGCATGGGCGATCACCCGATCGCGCACCACTCTGCCGTTGACAAAGAAGTACTGCATATCGGCACTGGACCGGGAAAAGGTCGGCAACCCCACCCAGCCGGTCATCTTCAGGCCAGCCCGCTCGGTCTCGATCAGAATCGAGTTGAGCATAAAGTCAGGATTCAGCAGCGCCGCGATCCGGCGTTGCTGTTCGGTTATGGTCAGGGCCGGACGCAGCGCGTGGATGGTGCGATTGTTATGCCGCAATGAGAAACCGACGTCGAAGCGCGATAAAGCCTGGCGCTTGATGACCTCTTCCAAATGGCTGAATTCGGTCTTTTCAGTGCGTAAAAACTTGCGCCGAGCCGGAGTATTAAAGAACAGATCGCGCACCTCGACGGAGGTGCCATCGGTATGGGCGGCCGGGGTTACCTCAGTGAGCATATCCCGACCCTGGGACTGGACCTGCCAGGCATCGGCTTGGCTGGCCGGTTTACTGGTGAAGTTCAACCGCGATACGGACGCCACCGAGGCAAGGGCTTCACCCCGAAAGCCGAGCGATACCAAGGCCTCTAACTCATCGAGTGAGTAAACCTTGGATGTCGCATGACGCGCCAGCGCCAAGGACAGATCGGACTTGGCCACGCCCCGGCCATTATCCCGCACCCGGATCAACTTCAGGCCACCCTGCTCAACTTCGATATCGATCCGCGTCGCACCGGCATCGAGGCTGTTTTCAATCAGCTCCTTGACAACCGATGCCGGACGCTCGACCACCTCGCCCGCGGCGATCTGATTAGCCAAACGGGGCGATAATATTTCAATTGTGCGCTCCGCCATCAAGCCTGGCATCCTGTCGTATTAAGGTGTTGATTAACAGCCATTAGGAAGCCCCCGGCACTAACAGCACCTGCCCTACCCGTATGGAGTTACTTCTAAGGTTGTTCAAGCTGACTAAATTGGTCAGTGATATGCCATATCGCCCCGCGATACCCGATAAGGTATCACCCTTGGCAACGGTGTATCTGCGCGTCGCAGCCTGAAGGGTCTGCGACTGCTGCTTCTGCCACGCGATATAACTACTCTCCGGCGGCGTGCGCTGAAAGTAGGTTTGAATCCCGGCGCTGATCGCGCTGGCCATTTTCTTACGATAGGCCGCCGAGCCGAGGTTACGTTCTTCCCGCGGATTGCTGATGAAACCGGTTTCGATCAGGATGGATGGCACATCTGGGGCTCTTAGGACCACGAAATTGGCCTGTCCAATCTGAGTCCGGTCGCCGTGCAACTTGGCAAATTTGCCCATTTTATTGAGGACTATCGAACCGACACTGAGTGAGCTCTGCAAGGTGGTAGTCATTGACAGATCCACCAGCACCGATTTCAAGACCTCGTCCTTATCTTCCAGGCTGACTCCGTTAATCCCGCCGATCACATCGGCGGCATTCTCTTGATTGGCCAAATATTTGGCAACGGCACTGACCACCCCACCGTTTGACAGCGCATAGACCGAGGCGCCATGGGCCGAGGCCTTAGAATAGGCATCGGCGTGAATCGAGATAAACAGATCGGCATTCTTTTTCCGAGCCAGTTCACGGCGCTGCTTCAAGCCCACTATGTAGTCGCTGTCGCGCACTAAGATCGGCTGATACCCTTTTATGGCGGAGAGCTGCCGATACACTTCCTTGGCAATGGCCAGCACCACATCCTTCTCTCTCAATTTAGAGGGGCCGATGGCGCCGGGATCTTCTCCACCGTGACCGGCATCAATCACGACGACTATATCCCGGCGCTGATTGCTTATTTGGGCGATGGACTTGCTGACCACGGGTTCAATACGAGGTGTGATGGTTGGGGTCTGGAGCGTGGGTCGCTCCAGATCGAGCACTAGGCGATGGCCATACTGGTCGTTAGGCTTGAGGGCGAAACTTCTTGGCAGCATATTGGTCGACATATCCAAGACGATACGGATGTCATTGGCGTTGCGCGTTGCGCTGCGGATTTGGGTGACGCCACTACCGGTAAGATCCAGCTCGGCAAAGTCGGTGCTCAGGCCGGCACCTTCGATATCGAGCACGATACGAAAGGGGTTCTTTAAGACCAGAATCGAGTGGTCAATAGGGGTATCGAGATCAAAGACCAACCGAGTATTGTCAGGCGCCGGCCAAATACGCACGCCATGCACGGTCGCAGCAAAAACCGGACCGGACAAGACCAGTAATAAAACCAGCAACCTTTGCTTCAAGCTTGTATCTCCATTAATTGTTGTAGGGCCAGCAACTGGCTGGCACCTTTGGCACTGTTCGTGTGCAGTCGGATCAGGCGTTCTTCAGGCAAGCCCGGAGCCTCGCTCAGAGTCACCTCCAGGTCTGCCGCGGGCAAACAGCCCCGGCCCTGGTCCGGCCATTCGATAAGCCACAAATTAGTGCTGGCATCGTAATCGCGAATACCAATAAATTCCAACTCCTCCGGTTCAGCCAGGCGATAGAGATCGAAATGAATGGCGCGCACGGTCAGCAAGTCATACTCTTCTACCAAATTGTAGGTCGGGCTCTTGACTCGCCCAGCCCAGCCCAGCCCCTGAATCACGGCTCGACACAGGGTCGTTTTACCCATGCCCAAGGTTCCGTGCAGATAGATAACGCTGCCGGCCTGACATACCTGGGCCAATTGTTGACCAAAACGGAGCATTTGAGCTTCTGTTATTTGAATTTTCACGGTTTAACTTCTTTCTTAATCCAAGACGAACCCGTCAGAGTGTATCATTAGTCCCGATGGATGTGACTGAACGATGATGAATTTACCGATGGCGGTACCTGTGGACCTTATTGCAACAACAACTGAACTCAGCCTGGCGGAGAAAATTCGAGCCCTAGGAGCCCCGCTTGGCTTTCAAGCGATGCGCTTCTGCGCGCCCGACACCCGCGCGCATGGCGAACATCTGCAGCAATGGCTGGACGCCGGCTATCATGGCGAGATGGACTGGTTAACGCGCAATTCCGACAAACGTTTACGCGGCGATCTACTGCAACCGGGCACCAAGACGGTCATTGCAGTGCGCATGGACTATTTGCCGGCCAATCACCACAGCATGGCCGTGCTCGACTCACCGGAGCTGGCTTATGTCGCGCGCTATGCGCTGGGCCGAGACTATCATAAGGTCCTGCGCAAGCGCCTAGTGCAATTGGCCCAACAGATCACCGAATTAGCCGGCAGTCATGGCTATCGCCCCTTTGTCGACAGCGCCCCGGTAATGGAACGCCAGCTGGCCGAACAGGCTGGACTGGGCTGGACTGGGAAAAACACCCTATTGCTGGCGCCAGGCGTCGGCAGTTGGTTTTTCCTTGGCGAGCTCTTTACCGACTTAGACCTGCCCTTTGATCCGCCCTTGGAACAGGGTCATTGCGGCAGCTGCAATCAGTGCTTGGTCGATTGCCCAACCGATGCCTTTGTTGCGCCGGGGGTATTGGACGCGCGCAAGTGCATCAGCTACTTAACCATCGAATACGACGGCTCCATCCCGGTCGATTTACGCGCAAAGATGGGCAACCGCATCTATGGTTGCGATGACTGCCAGCTGGTTTGCCCCCATAACAACAAGGCCGATACCACGCAGGAGGCCGACTTTACGCCGCGCCATTCGCTGGAGAAAATCTCTCTGATGGAGGCTTTTAGTTGGACCGAGGTGGAATTTCTGCACAACACCGAGGGCAGTCCAATTCGCCGTATCGGCTATGCCCAATGGCAGCGCAATATCGCCGTGGCACTGGGTAATGCCCCGGCGTCGCCAGAGTTGATCGCCACCTTAGAGCGCGCCAAAGGGCGGGTATCGGCCCTGGTAGACGAGCACATCGACTGGGCCTTGGTTCAATTACAGTCAGCCGTTGTGGCCGATTAATCCTTTTGTCCGAGCATGCCGATCACCTCTATAGTAGGTATCGCGCTAGATGCCGATCCGCTTCACCATCTGGTAGGTGGTGAACCCCCCAGTTAAATTACGTACCTGGTAGCCCAGGTTGTTCAGTAAGCGGTAGGCGACATAACCGCGCAAGCCAACGGCGCAAAAGACCACCAGCGGACGATCCTTGGGCAGCCGGTCGAGGTTGGCTCGGAGCAGATTGACTGGAATGTTCAGGGCCTCATCAATGGTTCCGAGAACGCCGATTTCAGCGGGACTGCGCACGTCGATAAGCAGTGCATCATCGACCCGGGCACTGATCTGTTCGGCCTGACAAATCTGATGTTCACCGCGCAGCACATTACTGGCGACAAAGCCGGCCTGATTGATAATGTCTTTGGCAGAACCAAAGGGCGGGGCATAACAGAGTTCAAGTTCTTCTAGGTCAAACACCGTCATCTGAGCGCGCAGCGCCGTGGCCAATACATCGATGCGCTTATCGACGCCCTTTGGACCGATGGCTTGGGCTCCCAACAGGCGACCATCGCTTGGATCGAACAACAGCTTCAGATTGACCTGGGTGGCACCGGGGTAATAACCGGCATGATCGCTGGCGTGGACATAGATTTTCTCGAACGGGATGCCTTGCCCGCGGAGCAACTTTTCACTGGCACCGGTTGACGCTGCTGCCAGATCAAAGACCTTACAGATACCAGTGCCAAGGGTGTTCTTATATTCAGCCGGGTGGCCAAATATATTATCGGCCACAATACGGCCCTGTCGATTGGCCGGGCCCGCCAACGGTATTTGTGCCGCCAGGCCGGTAACATAGTCTTTGACCTCAATGGCGTCCCCGACCGCCCAGATATGCTCAACGCTGGTGTGCATATGCCGATCGACTTGGATACCGCCACGCGCACCGATGGCCAGATTGGCCAACTCGGCCAACTGATTTTCCGGCCGTACGCCGATCGCCATAATCACCAGGTCGGTTACCAATGGTTTACCCGCCTTAAGGGTCAGTTGCAGGCGGCCGTCGACTTCGGCGATCTCCTGCAGGGCGTCGTTGAGCTGCAGGCGCACCCCATGGCGACGCATCTCCTGATGCAGAGGCACCGCCATTTCCGGATCGATTGGCGGCATTAGTTGATTCGACATCTCCACCAGGGTGGTTTCAATACCCCGATGAATCAAGGCTTCGGCCATCTCGATGCCAATATAACCGCCCCCGACGACCACAGCCGAACGGGGCGCGTCAATATTGATCTTACGGATAATACGATCCATATCGGGAATATTGCGCAGCGTAAAAACGGCACTCAAATCGACCCCTGAAATGGCTGGCACAATCGGTCTTGCACCGGGGGATAGGACCAGTTCGTCATAGCGCTCATTGTATTCTCGCCCGCCATCCAGTTCCCGGACCCGCACGGTTTGGGCCGCCGAGTCGATACCGATCACGTCACAGTTGATGCGAATGTCGAGCTTAAAGCGTGCCTTCATCGATTCAGGCGTCTGCACCAAGAGGGCACTGCGATCTTGGATCTCACCGCCAATATGGTAGGGCAGGCCACAGTTGGCAAAGGAGATAAAACTGTCGCGTTCAAACACTATAATTTCAGCCGTCTCGCTAATTCGCCGCGCTCGAGCCGCGGCAGAAGCACCACCGGCCACCCCGCCTACTATTACCAGTTTCATCGTTGTGATACTCCAAAAAGTCAGATTAGCATTATCTAATACTAGACCAGGCTGTTAGATGATTCACATCAAGGAGTTGGCTTTCGCACGCAGGGAAATGAACTGTGGCACGGATGAGTGACCGCTGCGGGCCGAATGGCCTCACCCAGCGCCCTTAGCCCGCCACCTGCACGATGAACTCTGAATTGCCGGGCGCCGTGGCCTGAAGGGCTGACACCAGATCGGTTTTGATCGAGTCTGCTACCTGCAGGCTGGCACTGACCGCTTGGCCATACTGGACCTCCAGCAGCGCCACCTGGTAGGTCTCGCAAACCCGTCGAATCTGACTCTCTAGGGCAAAGGGGCAGCGGATTAGAATCGACCACTGACGTTCTACCGCTTGGTATTCTGCCTGTTCTAAGGCTTTGGCGACGGCACCGCCGTAGGCGCGCGACAACCCACCCGCGCCCAGCTTGATGCCACCAAAGTAGCGCACCACGATGGCCATCACACTCACCAGGCCCTTATGATTGAGCACATTCACCATGGGTTTGGCCGCCGTGCCCGACGGCTCCCCGTCATCGCTCATGCCGCTGGTACCGGGCACGGAAAACACAAAGCAGATATGCCGCGCGCCCGGGTGCGCGCTTCGGCAAGCCGCCAGCCGGGCTTTGGCGGCTTCGGCGTCAGCCACCGGTTCAACCCAAGCGAGAAAGCGACTTTTTTTAATTTCCAACTCATAAAATACCGGTTTTTTTAGACTAACGGCCATGACACCCTATCCATTCTCTGGGCCTGTTGGCGTCTTGCCATGAGCCTCAACTAAACCACCACGAACGGTCGTTACGGATCCATTGAAAACCCCTGTTATCGCCGAAACAGCTCGAATACGCCCTATCGCTCTGCAGCAAGCGACCCGCCCCACCCAATTGATCAAGCCCGCCTAAGCCTTTAACCAGGCCACCGCCCAGGTTGGAGTTATTCAAATCGATCATATAAACCCTATATCGTCGTCCCAAGCCTATACTTGTAGGTTGCCGCATCCCTGCGCCAATAGCCACCGTCAGCTTGGACGACTCAGGCGGTAATGGGGCGAACCACCCGCTAGCTGATGGCCGATGCCTTGAGTGGACGCCAATCTTAACGCCCCGACCGCCCACAATCGACCATTGACCGGCAATAGGTGCTGGGGTAGCGTGATCGGCTGACAATTAAATATGGAACAGACTGCGCCTATGAACATCAACCGGCTGACCCTTGGATTAGTGTTACTAGTGGCTGTCGAATCCGTTGCCGCGCCTTTAAAACCGGCCACCTGGGTACCCTTACCCGCTGTCGGCTCCTCGCCGGAAACCGGTTTCCAGTATGGTGCCTATGTGATGCGTATTTTTGCCCAGCAAACACCTACGGTACCCCAGAATCGATTAGAGGCTTTGCTCCAGGGCACCACCGAAGGACAATACCAGGCCTATATTTGGCCGAGCGTATATGTCTCCGACGGCGCTTGGAACATCAGCGGCAAGCTGGGCGGTAAATATTGGCCCAGCGACTATTACGGCCAGGCCAACCAAACGCCCGATGCGGGCGATAGCTATGCCGACAGCGCGCTGGAAAGTTCTGTCTCGGCGACCCGAAAGGTGACCGACACATTCTACCTGGGTGCCAGCCTATTGGCCGAATTTCACCGCATCGATGCCCTTATCGACCCGTCGCAGGCCGACCTATTGGATGCCTCGGTTGCCGGTCAGAGCGGCGGTCTCTATACCGGCTTGGGAATCTCTGGCCGGATCGACAGCCGCGATAATACCGACTGGTCCACCAGTGGTCAGCTTTGGTCGAGCCGCTTGGATCTGTACAGTGAAGCATTGGGCAGTGACGTCGGTTTTTATCTGGCCCAGGTCAGTGCCGCGCACTTTATCACCCTGGGTGCCGACGTCTTAGCCGTTCGAGCTCATGGCCAGTTGGCCAGCGCCAAGACACCCTTCACCCATCTACCCAAGCCGACCGGGGACCGCACCTTACGAGGCGCCAATGGCAATCGTTGGATCGATTTCACAGCCCTGGGCGGCCAGTTGGAATGGCGCAAGACATTGGGGCCTAAATGGGCCGGTGTGGCCTTTTTCGATAGCATTCAGGTTGCGCCCAGCTTGGCCGAACTCCAGGTACGTGAATTTCACTCCAGCGTCGGTCTAGGACTCCGTTTTGCAACGACCCCCGATCGTTTCAACGTTCGGCTCGATATCGGCTTAGTGGATGCCCAAGAGCTTAACTTTGCGATCACTGTTGGGGAGGCCTTCTGATGGCCCGTGGCAACTTCAATCGGTTTCATATTATTCAGTCCGAGTCTGCCGACAGCCCACTGGCTCCCTGGCAGCTGAAATTAAATGACATTATCTTTGGCGCCGAATCCCGCGCCGGAAAGCTGTTCGATGTGGCCCTGATCATGGCCATCGGACTCAGTGTGCTGGCGGTTATGCTGGAAAGCGTCACGGCGGTTCGGATCAGCTATCAAGGCTTGCTCAACTTTATCGAATGGACCTTTACCCTAGCCTTTACCGTCGAATATCTACTGCGCTTATCCTGTGTGCGACATCCGCTAAAATACGCCTTCAGCTTTTATGGTATCGTCGATCTGTTATCCATTATCCCAACCTATTTAACCATTCTGATTCCCGGCGCCAATACCTTTTTGGTTATTCGCATCCTGCGAATTTTACGGGTCTTCCGTGTCCTTAAACTGTTCAGTTACATGCATGAGGCCGAACAACTGGTCTGGGCCATGCGTTCAAGTAAACGCAAGATTCTGGTTTTCCTCTACTTTGTCAGCACGTTGGTGGTGGTCTTTGGCGCTATTATGTACCTGGTGGAAGGCCCAGAAAATGGCTTCACCTCGATCCCCAAAAGTATCTATTGGGCAATCGTCACCCTAACCACGGTGGGCTATGGCGATGTTGCGCCGGCGACTGCATTAGGCCAATTAATTGCCTCGGCAACGATGATTACCGGTTATGCCATTATCGCCGTACCGACCGGCATCTACACGGCCGAACTGACTCAGGCGATGCGCACCCAACGGGACGCGCGCGGGTGCATCGGTTGCGGTATCACCGGTCATGAGATTGATGCTGAATATTGTCGTGTCTGCGGCGACGCCCTCCCCGCTCCTGAGGAGCTCTAGGATCCCCACAGAATGGATCAAGCGGTCAGTGCCCCGGTGTGACTAATGGTCGGCCGGCAGACGAAACAGACGCTGAGTGTTGCCTCGGGTCGCGTGCTGCAGTTGCGCTAAGCTGATCTGTTTAATCTCGGCTACACATTGGGCTACCGACAAGATTTGCAGCAACGGATTAGCGGCCGAATGGCTGTTGCCAAAAGGGGCATCGGTTTCTAACAGCATTTGACTCAGCGGGACCTGCGCCAGAGCGGCCCGGGTTTTGGGTGATTTTAGGATCAACGGCCCAATGCCCAGATGAAAGCCTAGCTCGATATACTGCTGCGCCAGCTCCGCACTGCCGATAAAGGCGTGCACGACGCCATCCTCGATGGCCAGACGGCGCAGGGTATCGATCACTTGCTGATGGGCTTTGACGCTGTGCACGATCACCGGTAAACGATGCGCTTTGGCGATCATCAGTTGGGCTTCGAACAGCCGTTGCTGCAGCGCCCTATGGGGTCGAGGTTGGCTTTGATTGGAGTAAAAATCGAGACCAATTTCACCGATGGCGACCACCTCATGCTGCTGAAGGGCAACAATTAACTGGCCGATCTGGTCCTCATTCGGGTCAACAAACCAAGGGTGGGTGCCCAAGGCGATCGCACAGTGGGCAGATTGCCATGCGATCACATCTGACCATTGTTGCGGTGCCGTACCTGGGACAATAAAATATTCGATCTGCGCCTGCTTGGCCTCCTTAAGCTGAGCCGGCGCAGTCGCCAATTCATTCAGATGACAGTGACTGTCGATCCAGCCACTATCCGAATATCGCCTAGAAGTAGGCATACTTTTCTTCAAGCACACGCAATTGGGCTTGGGCCTGCGCAAGATCGACCAACAATTGCCTATTACGCTGCTCCAAACCGCCCAAATCTTGCTGCATGCTGCTTAACTCGCCATCCAGCCGGTAACGATCCTCGACCGAGGTTTCGGCGGCAAACATGACCTGTTTTTTGCTAATAATCTCTTGCTCTAGGGCACTCATTTTCGCTTCATTCTGGCGCTGTTCGGATTCGGCACTGCGGATGGCCGAGGTCACCGCGTAAATCTGCCGCCCGGCATCGTAACCATCGAGAAAGCGCCCTTCCAGTGACGGCGGACAGATGCCGGCGTATTGATAGCCGTTCTTACCTTGCGCGAAGCCATTTTGCGCGGTGCAAAAACGAATAACCCCTTCTTCATGACCATCCAGATAGGCACGAAAATCAGGCGAAATGCCGTGTTTGGCGCAGGCTTCACGATGCGACCCGATACGGGTGTCAGGAAAACCGCGCGCACCGTCCTCATAGCCGATCTGATACCAGTTGGCGGTAAGGCATTCATTCTTGTTGAGGGTTGCACAGCCTGACAAGACTAGAGCACTCATCAAGAAGATAACCAGCAGCTGTTTCATAGCGTTTTCCTTATGCGATCGTTTGTTCAGTTGCGCCAGACTATAGCGCCCTATACTGAACATCAAATGAATTGGGTACAGCTTAAAGCCCTTGCGGGAAATTCCTCAGGGGGCGTGCCACTTTATCAGCGTAGTTGAGCACCGCAGATAAGGGTAATAGCAGCGCCAGGTCACTCGGGTCGAGCTGCAGATTGTTCAAAAAGCGCAGGGTCTCAGGATAGGGGTGACCGATCACCGTAACCGTTTCGCCCTGACGCGCCTTGGTCAGCGCCAAGTGCCACTGCTGCGCGATGAAATCCTCGGTTCGGTAATGATCCAAAAAAATGTTGCGCATGGACCAAGGCAGTTGGTACTGCGCCGCGACCTGGTAGGCGATGGTGGTCGACACCGTCCGACTGTCGAAAAAATAAAAGCCCACCTGTTTGAGCATTGCCATCACCCAACCCATGGCCTCGCGATCTTGCGTTAAGCGGCTGCCCATATGGTTCGATAAACCCACCGCATGCGGCACCCCCGCTAGGGCTGTGTGCAAATTCTCTGTCAGGGTAGCCTTGCCGTCTACGCGATTCAAACCTAAAGGTCCTAAGGGGAAGTCGGTCTCGTTGGACATCGGCATATGGATAATAATTTCTTTACCCTGCGCAAAGGCATATTGGGCCAACTCTTCGGTAAAAGGCCGACCCGGCATGATCGCCACGGTGGTGACCCATGGGCTATCTATGACCGACCGGCCCGCGCGGCGCTGATTACCCAAATCGTCAATAACCAGAACAATTTTCCCTTGGGCCGACACAAAAACGGCGCTGCTCGAAAGCAGCACCGTCAACATTAGCTGGACCAGTAGAAAACGCAACGAACTATTTGGCATTCAGAATGGCTATGCCCTTGAGTACCGTCACAGCCTGAAACAACTGATAATCCTCACTCGGTTCGACTGTGGATTTTTCGTCCCCGTCGACATCGGCTTCGCTATCAGGATTGACCAGCGCACCGGCCAAATCGGATTCCTTGAAAAAGCCCTCGCTGTCATTGAGCGTCAACTTACCCTGCTTAACCTCAATGTCCGGCACTATGCCTTGACCCTGAATGGACCGGCCGTTGGGCGTGTAGTAACGGGCGGTGGTCAGCTTCAACGCATGATCCTTATCGAGCGGTAAAATCGTTTGCACTGAGCCCTTGCCAAAAGACTGAGTGCCCATGACTAAACCTCGACCGTGATCTTGCAACGCACCGGCGACAATCTCAGAGGCTGAAGCAGAGCCACCATTGATCAAGACCACCATCGTGACACCCTTACTCGGATCTTTCTTGCGCGCCACAAATCGGCTATCGGAATTCGCGATACGGCCTTCGGTGTAGACAATGAGTCCATCGGTGATCAGATTGTCGACCACATCAACCGATGCCTGCAAAACGCCGCCCGGATTGTTGCGTAAATCCAGTACAAAGCCCTGCAACTTATCATCAGCTTCGGCATGTAATTGATTCAATGCATCTTCAAAGTCCGGGCCGGTCCGCTCCTGAAACTGAGAGATGCGAATATAGCCAAAGCCCGGTTCCAGCATGCGATGACGGACACTGGTCACCTTAATCACTGCGCGGGTAATTTCGATCTCCAACGGACCCGTTTCGCCTGAACGAACCACCTTCAATACCAAGGAGGTACCAGGTTTGCCGCGCATTAGGCCAACCGCATCGTTAATGGTCATACCCTTTACCGGGGCATCATCTATCTGTGTAATCAGATCGCCCGATTGCATTCCGGCGCGATATGCAGGGGTATCGTCTATTGGGGCCACCACCTTAATAAAGCCCGAGGTGTCGAGGGTGATTTCAATACCCAGACCGCCAAACTCACCCGAGGTGCTCTCACGCAGATCTTTAAAGTCATCCGGCGTCAAATAGTCTGAGTGGGGATCTAAGGCGGTTAACATACCTTCGATGGCGGACTCTAAGAGCTGCTCGTCGGTCACCTCTTCAACATAGGACTGTTTTATACGCTCCAACACTTGCGACATCAGGCGAATTTCATCGATCGGCAACTGGCTTTCATCATCGGCCTGAACCACCGTCGCAATACCCACGGCAAAACCAATAACTAGTGCCGTCGATGCTGCCAACAACGGATTACGAATAAGTCTCATAAGAGTTCCTTCAACATCAGTATTTTCAATTTGTGTATTCAAGGTTAAGGCCTACCTTTTCTGCAACCAGTTCGCCGGATTTTGTGGCTCCCCGTCTTTTCGGACTTCAAAGTACAGACCGCTTTCATTATAGCCCCCAGACTGCCCGACGGCTGCGATCACATCGCCAGCTTCAACCCAACTGCCGACATCGCGCAATAGAGCTTGATTCCGGCCATAGAGTGTCCAGATGCCAGCGCCATGATCGACGATCATCAACAGCCCATTGGCTTTGAAAAAATCAGCAAAGACCACTCGGCCACGCTGAACGGCGAGCACATCGGTGCCCAATGGGGCCGCAATTAACCACCCTTGCCAGGTCAGCACGCTGCCATCAAACGATTGGCCATAAGCGTTCTTTAAACGACCCGACACGGGCCATGGCAGTTCACCTTTAGGGTTCGTGCGCCCTTCCAAATCGGGAAATTCCAGACCCAAACTGGCCAGCTTGGATTGCAATTGATCGATTAGCTCGGTCATTTTCGCAAGTTCTTTTTCTTTGCGAGCAATGTTGCCAATGGTGTTTTCGGCCTCGCTGTTAATCGCAGCGATGGCCAGAGTGCGTTTGTTTTGCTGACTTTTGAGTTTACGGCTTTGTTCAACCAAGCGCTCTTTATTTTCTTCCATCTCTATCAGCAATTGAGCTTCGGTGCGCAGGGTCGTCGCTAACAGGTTCTGCTCCTCGACCCATTTTGCTACCTGCTGCTGTTGATTATCGGTCAGCACGGAAAAGTAATACAGATGCCGAGCAACGTCTTCGGGACGCTGCTTCGACAATAGCAGTTTAATCAGTGGCTGATTGTTTTGCTTGTAAGCAAGGCGTAAAACAGCCGATATCTGATCTTTTTGGGTCGCCAACTGCGCCTGCAACTCACTTTTTTGTTCACCGAGCCGGGCTATGGCTGCCTTTTGGGTAGCCACTGTTTGATTCAAGACAAGACTTTTTTGTTGTAAGTCGGCCATTTCTCGCTCAACCTCTTGGAGCGCCTGCCGAGCACTGGATACGTCCTGCTGCTGCCCGGCCAGTGTGGTCTCCAGTGCCTTTAACGCTTTACTGACCGCTTGCAGTGCGGCCTGGTTTTGCGCCAAGTCGTCAGCTCTTAGGTGTCCACCTAGCAACGCGGCTGCGATCAACAGAGGCAAAATAAAGGAACGAAGCAATGACTGGGCATCCACAAAAAGGTTTTGGCGATCTTAACAGGTGCGTCGCGACCTGTCGCCAGCACGCGCGGGTTCGATTTCATCGTCGGTCCTGAGCCCGGCCCAGAGCGATCTAACTAATCGGCTTGCGGTTGGCCCAGGCCAGTATTAAAACCAAACTGGAGAGCAAAAAAAAACCCGCCTTAGGCGGGTTAAACAGCGGTCAGCCGTTGGCTAAACAATCAGATTCCGCCCGGTCATTTCAACCGGCACGGCAATCTTCAATATTGTCAACAGGGTCGGTGCTATATCGGCTAGCGCGCCAGCCTGCAATTGGACGCCCTGGGCCTGATTGGAGACATAGATCAGGGGCACTGGAAAGATCGTATGGCTGGTCACTGGGCCACCGGTGACGGGGTCGACCATCAGCTCAACATTGCCGTGATCGGCGGTAATCAACAGATCCGCATCAGCCGCCAATGCGGCTTGGCTTACGGCAGCTAAGGCCGTATCCAGTGCTTCAACGGCCTTGATGGCGGCAGCCATCTTGCCGGTATGGCCAACCATATCGCCATTGGCGTAGTTACAAACGATCAGGTCGTATTGCTTTGAAGCAATGGCCGCAACAAGTTTCTCAGTGACCTCTGGGGCACTCATTTCAGGCTGCAAATCATAGGTAGCAACCTTCGGCGACGGAATCAACGTGCGCGTTTCGCCCTCAAACTCGCTCTCCTGCCCCCCGCTAAAGAAGAAAGTTACATGGGCATATTTTTCGGTTTCGGCGATGCGCAGCTGCTTGCCACCCTGTTTCTGGATAACTTCCCCCAGGGTGTTGGTCAGGTTTTCTGGTAAGTAAGCAACATCGCAGTCTATATCGGCGGCATATTCAGTCAAAGATACAAAGGCACTGAGCTTGGGCATTCGGCTACGATCTAGATCGGACTGCAAGTTTTGATCGATCAGCGCTCGGGTCAACTCACGGGATCGATCGGGCCGGAAATTCATAAAGACCACGGCATCACCGTCGTTGATGGTAATGGCCTGGGTATTATCGGCGCGAATCGAGGCCGACGGGCAAAACTCATCGTCCTTACCCTGATCGTAGGCGGCATGCAAGGCGTCCATAGGTGTGGCCGCGACTATGTCGGCCGTACCGGAAACCAATAGGTCGTAGGCGGCTTGCACCCGTTCCCAACGATTATCCCGATCCATCGCGTAATAACGACCGATCATTGACACGATGCCACCAACGCCCAGTTTTTCCAACTTCGCTTCCAAGCGCTCTATTGACGCCAAGGCACTGCGCGGGGGCGTATCGCGACCATCTAAGAAGGCATGGACATAGACCTGATCGGCCCCGCGTTGCACCGCTAAATCGACCATGGCATGAAAGTGATCATCGTGCGCGTGCACGCCGCCTGGACTTAGAAGGCCCATCAGGTGCACCGCCTTGTTGCCCTCAACGGCAGCATCGACAGCCTTAATAAGCTTCTCGTTGACAAAAAAATCACCATCACTGATGGCCTTGGTCACTCGAGTCAGGGACTGATAAACGGTACGACCGGCGCCCAGATTCATATGACCAACTTCGGAATTACCCATCTGACCCTCGGGCAAGCCCACCGCCATGCCAGATGTTTGGATCAGGGTGTGCGGAAATGTAGACCACAAGCGATCCCAAACCGGCATATTGGCCTGCTCAATGGCATTTGATGTCGATGTCTCGCTGTAGCCAAAACCATCTAGAATAAGCAGAATTGCCGTTTTACCCTTAGCCATCTTTAATGCCTCGCGTTAAAATGTAGGAAAATTACAAATTATACAGTGTAATGATCCAATGCCAAAGTTCGAGCTGAAATTAGATTTACCGCTGCTTTTCCCGACCGAAAGTTGATCTACCTATCGATCCGGAGGATTCTCCAGCCAAAAGTGACTTGAGTAAGACTTGAATTGACTCATTTTGCATCCAATTGGTTACCATTGGATAAGGTGGTGTATACTGCCGCCTCTTTTTTAGTCGACAATCAGAGATCGAGCCATGTTAGAGCAATTTTTTGAATTCATCATAAACCATTGGCAACTCAGCTCAGTCTGGTTGATTTTATTTTTCCTTCTGATCAAGACCGAAGGCGCGCGCGGTGGCGCTGCGGTGTCGCCATCACAGATGACGCAGATGATTAATAATGAAAATGCCAAGGTGATTGATATCCGCAGTAAGGATGAGTTTCGCGCCGGCCATTTGCCCAACGCCTTACATATACCCGCAAAGGATGTGCTCAAGCGCATCAATGAACTGGAGTCTTTTAAAGACACGCCGGTCATCCTGATATGTAAAACGGGCACCACCGCTGGCGCGAGCGGCGCCATCCTAGCCAAGGCAGGATTCAATAAGTTGCACAAGCTGCGCGGTGGAATTTTGGAGTGGCAAGGCAGTAATTTGCCACTGGTTAAAGACTAATTTGTTACGGGTCGAGCTGTTATGAAACCTACTGTACGCATATATTCGTCGAACTGGTGCCCCTTTTGTGTACAAGCCAAGCGCTTGTTAGATCGCAAGGGTGTGAGTTACCAAGAACTGATTGTCGATGGTGATCCGTCGCTGCGGACCAAGATGATGCAAGAGAGTGGTCGCACCAGCGTGCCACAAATCTGGATCAACGAAGACCATATTGGCGGTTGCGACGAACTCTATAGCCTCGACCGCTCGGCACAACTGGATAGCCTACTGGGTTTAGACCGCTAGTAGGGTTGTCCCTGCGCAAGCCCTCTAAATGTTCTCCCCAGGCTAATGAACTGAAGCATCCTATAACATTTACGGAGTCAACATGACTGAACAACAGCAACCCCAATTCGGTGTCCAACGTTTGTATTTGAAAGACGTATCTTTTGAAAGCCCCAATGCACCGGGTATCTTTCGCAAGGAGTGGAAGCCACAGATCAAACTGGATCTGAATACCCAAACTCGTCAACTCGACACCGATGTCTATGAGGTGGTCCTTACTCTGACGGTGTCGGCAAAAATCGAAGAAGAAACAGCCTTTTTATGTGAAGTGCAACAGGCCGGTATTTTTTCAATCGGCGGTTTTCCCGATGAGACCCGTGATCAGATGTTAGGTGCCTACTGCCCCAACATTCTCTTCCCCTATGCTCGAGAAGCAGTCGACGCTGCCGTTGTCAAAGGCAGCTTCCCTGCCCTGATGTTGGCACCGGTCAACTTTGATGCCCTCTATCAGCAGAAGCAGGCCACTAACGAGACCGCTACGACCAACTAGTGCGTTCGCCGTGCAGTTACTGGCCTCGGTAACTGCATTATAATACCGAGGGTTCTCCGGCCTTAGCCCAGAGCATCGCCCTACCCGCCTCCAGCGCCATTGATCTGAATGGTTTCAATCCGCCTGTTGAACGGCTTGCCACTCCCGTGATATTTTTCAATAGTGCCGTACATTGAACTTTAGCGACCCTTGGGGACGCGAATTCGATGTGGGCAATTGGTGTTGTTAGAGGGGTTGGCGGAAAAACCCGGGCCTCAACTTCGTTGCACACTTCTCTGTCATGGCCCGGCCGGACGGTATATCATCTAGGTGTTTAGAGTCGCAGTGGAAAATGCACCAAAAAGGCGCGCTTTCGGATCCTGGCCAATGCAGCCGCACTCTTATAGTGCCGAGCTTGGTCTATTCCTTCTAAACGAGCACCAGGCAAAGCCGCCGAGGTGATATTCGATCGCCGGCATAACTTTTGCCTGGTTAGCTGTACTGCTAATACTTACAATTAAAATAAGCGCGATCTTTTCTTGTGAGACCACTTTTTACATCGCTCAACTCATTGAGCGCCTTTTAAACGATGGAGACGACCAATGTCGCTTACGCTTTCGCTAATCAAAGAATCTGAAGCCCGCTGGATAGACCTGCGTTTTACGGACACCAAAGGCAAGGAACAACACGTATCTATACCTTCCTCAGAAGTGAATGATGACTTTTTTCAAGAGGGCAAGATGTTCGACGGCTCGTCAATTGGCGGCTGGAAAGGCATCAACGAATCCGACATGATCTTGATGCCCGATGATTCTGCCTCGGTGCTCGATCCCTTTACCGAAGACGCGACCATCATTGTTCGCTGCAACATCGTTGAACCTTCCACCGGCGAAGGCTATAACCGGGACCCACGTTCAATCGCCTTGCGCGGTGAAGCCTATTTAGCCTCCACCGGTCTCGGCGACACCGCCTTGTTCGGCCCAGAGCCTGAGTTTTTCGTCTTCGATGACGTCAAATGGGGTTCTAATATTTCCGGTTCGTTTTACAAAATCGATTCCGATGAAGCCGCCTGGTCTTCTGAGCGGGTCTTCAAAGACGGTAATATGGGTCATCGGCCCGGTATCAAGGGCGGTTATTTCCCAGTACCACCGGTCGATAGCCTGCATGAAATTCGCGCGCAGATGTGCGATGCCATGGAGTCTATGGGCTTGGTCATCGAGGTGCACCATCACGAAGTAGGCACCGCCGGTCAGTGTGAGATTGGCGTTGGTGCCAACACCCTGACCAAAAAAGCCGATGAGGTCCAAATTCTTAAGTATTGCGTCCATAACGTGGCCCATGCCTATGGCAAGACGGCAACCTTTATGCCCAAGCCACTGGTCGGTGACAATGGTTCGGGCATGCATGTCCATATGTCCTATTCAAAAGACGGCGTCAATCAGTTTGCCGGCGATGACTATGCCGGCCTGTCTGAGACGGCACTGTTTTACATCGGCGGCATCATCAAGCATGCCCGTTCGCTCAATGCCTTCGCCAACGCCTCGACGAACTCATACAAGCGCCTGGTACCCGGTTTCGAAGCACCGGTCATGCTCGCCTATTCGGCGCGTAACCGTTCCGCGTCGATTCGCATTCCGTATGTCACCAGCCCCAAGGGCAAGCGCATCGAGGTCCGCTTTGGCGACCCAACGGCGAACCCATACCTGATGTTCACCGCCTTTCTGATGGCCGGCCTAGACGGTGTACTCAATAAGATGCATCCGGGCGATCCTGCCGATAAGGACCTCTATGACCTGCCACCGGAAGAAGCTGCCGCCTACCCGACCGTCTGCAACAGCCTGGAACAGGCGTTGAAGGCATTGGATACCGACCGTGACTATCTGAAAGCTGGTGGCGTATTTGATGACGACACCATCGATGCTTATATTAAACTGAAGATGGAAGACGTCGTGCGTCTGGATATGACGACTCACCCGGTCGAGTTCGATCTTTACTATTCGATCTAATCGGAGTCTACGCGAGCTAACGCCCTGCCTTGGCAGGGCTTTTTTTTGCCCTAAACAAAGCGCTGGGCGGTTCTATATGATGGCTGCAGTGCCCTTGGATACGCGCCTTCGCATCGTCTCCGGCCGGGGCGGCCTTAATTAAACAGTTTTTGCCACCAGGTGGATTTTCGGGGCACCGCTCTATTATCCTGTTCGTTGCAGCTCATACTGGCGACCGGCTCGGTCCCTAAGATAAAGGGTAAGGACCTGGCATTGTCACAGCCGCTGGGCACCACAATACCCGCCTCGTTGACATCGAGCTGGGTGATGCCGAGCGGCACACCGCGCCGCTCTTGTTCCGGTCGCAACTCGGCCATAACCTTAATCCAGATCGGTAGGGCTCCGGTTGATCCGGTCAGCGGGGTGGTCTTATTGTTGTCTCGACCGACCCAAACAACCAGCTGGCGGTCGCCGGTAAAGCCACTAAACCAGGCATCCCGGTTATCATCGGTGGTGCCCGTTTTACCGGCGGCCCACCAGTGACTCGGCAACAACCATTGAATACTGGCGGAGGTCCCCATGACGGTGGCCTCATGCATCGCCGCCTGTAATAGGTAAATGGCTTCGGGACTGAACCGCTGACTGACTTTCAGATCATAGCGTTGGATAACCCCTAACTGCGGATGGGACACCGCCCGAATGGTATTTAAGGGCGAATAGAAGCCGTTGCCGCTGATGGTTTGGTACATTTGCGCCACTTCCATGGGCGACATACCGTGCGCGCCAAGCATTACCGCGGGTACCAGCGGAATGGAATCGGATACGCCGAGCCGGGCAATCACATCAAACACGCCAACCAGACCAATTTGCATGCCCAAGCGTGCAGTTGCCTGATTATAGGATTTGGCCAAGGCGTCAACCAACATCGGCTGGCCGTGGGCAATCCGGTCGTAGTTTTTCGGCTGCCAAAAAGTACCATCGCCCGCGGCGATGGTAACGTCGGCATCATTCAGCGGCTCGGCCAGGCTGTAACCCTGTTCTAATGCGGCCAAATAGACCGCCGGTTTCATCAGCGAGCCGATCGGCCGTTTGGCATCCAATGCCCGGTTAAAGCCACCAGCACGCGGTTCACGACCCCCGAGTATGGCCAAGATATCACCGGTCGAGGGCCGGGTTAGCACGGCCGCCGCTTCTAATATATTGGCTGCCAACTTGAAACGTTGTTCGGTTTTCGGCAAGGTTTCGGCAACCTGTTGCTCGAGGATGGTCTGCGCCAAGGGATCTAAGGTGGTAAAGATGGTCAAGCCTTCGCCGAGTAAATCTTCTTTGCGGTAATCGTTAGCCAGTTGCCGGCGCAAGGCATCCATAAAGGCCGGATAATTAGACTGCCGGGGCTTACTCGCTATATCCAACGCGGCACTGGAGGCTTGCCGATATTCGGCCTGGGTAATCAAGCCCTGCCTGAGCCAAACTGAAAGTACCGTGTCGCGCCGTGACTTGGCCCGCTTGGGGTGACGGCGCGGATTATAATAGGAGGGCCCTTTGATCAGGCCAATGAGCATCGCCTGCTGGTGAATCTGTAGGCCTTCGAGCGTGGTGCCAAAATAAAATTCGGCACCCAGGCCAAAACCATTAATAGCTCGAGCGCCCTGCTGGCCGATGTAGACCTCATTCATATAGGTCTCGAGAATGTCATTCTTGCTGTAATGCATTTCCATAATAACCGACATCAACGCTTCTTTTATCTTTCGAGTCAGCGTCTTGTCGGAGGTCAAATACATATTTTTGACCAACTGATTGGTTAAGGTACTCCCACCTTGAGAGGCCTGCCCTGAGGAGATATTGGCAAATAGCGCCCGCGCGATGCCGCGAAAGGAAATACCCCAGTGTTGAAAATACCGCTCGTCTTCAACCAAGACTAGGCCCAAGACCAATCGCTCCGGGATAGTATCGAGCGAATAGGGTACTCGGTCTTCGGTGATCCCGGGGTAGATTTGGCCGATATAGAGAGGGTCGAGACGCACCAAAGGCAGCGTTTGGCCATTCTCGGCAGCAAGCCCGGTTATACCATTGGCATTGAATTGCAGAGCAATCTTACCGGCCGGTTCGACGCCATCCCAGAAGTTAAAACCGCGCGTAAAGACCGATACACGGGCCCCTCTGACACTGTAGCGACCCGCCTGGAAAGCCTCATCTGCGGCTCGATAGCCCAGTTTTTGCAGTAATGCGACAAGACTGTCTTGGCTGATCGACGCTCCGACATAGAGCTCTTGCGCTTCGCTATAGACCCGTGCCGGTATTTTAAAGCGCCGACCTTCAAAGCCTTCGCGCACGATCGCGTTCAAATAGATCAGCCAAAAAAACAGGAGACAGGCCGCCACAAGACTCAACTGAACAAACAACTTAACGACCATAGGCCATTTGCCCGGCGCTTTTTTCGGCCGAATGGTGCCCTTAGGTTTGGCTTTTCGAGCTTTGGGAGAGTTTTTACGGATCATATGGCCGCTAGTATAGGGTGCAATGAAGCGAGTGTCTTGAACGCGGTGATGTTTTTATCCACCCTCGGCATCAACTCACGCCTTATCATCCTGAGATGCTCGACAGCTTTAGCGCCAGGCGGTAATCCGATTTTCCATAACGTGAACCAGGTAACGGCTTAGGTTGCCCATTCGGGCGAAAACCAGACTAGACTTAAAGCAGTGATTTGTCCCATTTTATGACGCTATGGAGTGTTACAGATGAACAAGAATAATCCCAGCTGGTGGCGATTGGCCCTTTGGCTACTGTTAACAGCCCTGCCAATGGCGGTTTTTGCTGCCGGGAAAATCTATACCTGGACGGATAAAAGTGGCGTCATACACTATGGTGATCGACCGCCTATAGCGTCGGACGCAGACGAGGTTTCCATTCAAGGCAAAAAGAAACTGCCCTTGGTGGTGGTTCAAGAACTGCTACCTGGACTCTGGTTTGGTTCGGCCAACGACGGCGGCGAGGTCAAGTTCACCCTGTTTGAGAATGGCAGCATCACCTACATTCAGACTCGAGCCGACCAGTCGGTTTACAACTATCAAGGCATCTGGACCTTAGAGAACACCAGCCTCACAGTGATTACCGAGTTCAGCCAGACCGCGCCACCCGGGGGTGATTTCAAGCGGTCGGTCCAACCTATTGCGCTCACCTACACCATTGTCGGCTTTAGCGAGAACGCCTTGGAGGTCATTATCGGGCCCGAACGCTTCAGTCTGGTGCGCTTGGATCCTTGATGGATAATGGGCTTTTGGGCGATGCGGCCCGCCGTTCGCTGACTGTTAAAACAGGCTCAGTTGGTCATCGATCAGGCTGTAGAAATCCTCCGACAAGAAATGCAGCAGGGCGTCGGCGATCGGGGCCAACTGCTTATCGATATAGTGCTCATAATCGAGCTGCGCCGAGATATAACCGACCGGCTGCCAACCTTGGACCGTCTTGACGTATTCAATATTACGCCCGCGCCAATGAGGTTGCTGTTGTCTCTTTATCCAGGCGGCCTGGACATGAGGTGGCATCTGCTTGTCATACTGTTCGATCGAACGGCGCAGGCGCCGCTTGTAGATCAATTGCTCATCCAATTTCCCCGCTTTCAAGTCTAATACCGTCTCGGTAATTAAGGCCTTATAAGGTTGATTTCGAAACACCCGTTCGTACAGGGATAACTGGAAGCGTTTGGCCAGCGCGGTCCAATCTGAACGCACCGCCTCCAGGCCTTTAAATATAAGTCGATATTCCCCCGCGCTGAGTTGCCAGCCGGCATAGCGTTTTTTCGAGCCCATCTCGGTGCCTCGAATGGTGGGCATCACAAACTGTTCGTAGTGGGTTTCGAATTCCATCTCCAGATGGCATGCCAGATCAAACTCGC
Organism: Reinekea sp.; assembly: GCF_982785585.1. Classification (NCBI taxonomy): domain Bacteria; kingdom Pseudomonadati; phylum Pseudomonadota; class Gammaproteobacteria; order Oceanospirillales; family Saccharospirillaceae; genus Reinekea; species Reinekea sp. Next base: position 51,470 of record NZ_CEYAVF010000010.1, read on the forward strand.
TGCGCAATTTTGCTTGCCACCAGGCGTTCAACTCGCTGGCCAATTGCCGACCGAGTTGTTCCGGATCGGCATGGCCGGCGGCATGCACGAACACCGAATCGGTATCACCGTAGATCACGCGATGGCCCTTGGCTTCAATAAAGTCACGACTCTTCTGCAAAATTTCATGCCCGCGTAAGGTAATCGAGCTGGCTAGGCGCGGATCAAAAAACCGGCATAGATTGCTGCCCAATACGCCATAGAAGGAGTTCATAATGATTTTTATGGCTTGCGACATCGGCGCGTTTTTTTCCGCCTTGGCCTGATCACGCGCCTGCCAAAGCTGATCAATCAGGGCCGGTAGAATATGGTGTTGGCGATGAAAGCGAGCATCCAAAAACCCCGGCACCGTCTCGGCCACGGGTGCACTTAGGCCTTCTTGCAAACCCAAGGGGTCGATCAAAAAGGTTCGGATAATGGAGGGGTAAAGACTCTTAAAATCGAGCACCAAGACATTGCGATAGATCCCTGGGATACTGTCCATGACAAAGCCCCCGGGGCTGGTGGTTTGCAACTGTTGCTCACCGACGTTTGAGGCAATGTAACCCTGCCGGTGCAACCTGGGCATATAGACGGTATTGAACGCGGCCGACGAACCGCCGGCCCGATCCATCGCCAAGCCGGTGAGGTGACTGCGTTCGATAAGAAAATGCCACAGCCCGGCTTGCGCAAAAAGATCGAGCACCAATTGGGCATCGGCCAAATTATATTGCACAAAGGCGTTTAGATCCTCCCGATACAAACGTTCGATTTCGTTGACCCGATCATCGCTATGGTCAATTTTCTTGCCCCGTTGGAGCAGTGTTTGGGCGACGGTTTCCAATGAATAATCGTCGAAGGACCAGGCCGCCGAGCGAAATGCTCCGGGTCCGTCGATAACCTGACGGCCCTCCACTTCCAAATAAAAATGTTCTGCCTGGTCGGCCCGCGCGCGCCAGGCCGCGGGCACACCATTACGCCCGATGGAAAAAGACAGGCCGACTTGATCGCAGTGCTGCTGCAGGATTCTGAGATCAAAGTCGACCACGTTCCAACCGATAATACAGTCTGGATCATAGCTTGAAATGGCGTCGATAACGGCCTCAAGACAGGCCCGAACAGAGCCAAACCAATGCGCATCCAGAGTCGGATCGAGCGTCTGTTTAGCCTGGCCCTGATCAACTAGGAAAACTCGAGCCAAGCCCGCACCGGCCAATGCCACACTGTACAGATCGGGCGTTTTTCCCGGCTCAAACCAGGCGGTTTCAATATCGATCGACAGTGGCCGCAGGTTCGGCACGCTCTGCGCCGGCCGGGCCTGCTGAGCGTCAAACTGCACACTGCCGAATAAAAACCGCTCCATCAGATATCGCTCCGCTGGATTGATATCCTCTTCCCAAACCTTTAGGCCAACTTCCTTCCCTTGCCAAGCCCATCGGCGCTGCTGGCTAAAAGAACGGGAATAGACGGGCACCGCCGTGTCGCCCATCAGGGTTTTAAAGGTTTTCCCCGTTTGCCGAATGGCCGGCTTTTGCCGTTGCCAAATGGCTTGCCAGCGCTCCACTTGCCGCTCCGAGACAAAACAGACACTGTCCTGGCCACTCAATTGCCAGCACTGGGGCCCGTCTGGACCGCTCAACCAGAAGCGCAATTCGACGCCCGAATCGGTTTCCTGCCAGTGACGGCTTAAGATAAATAAAGGTGTACTCTGGACCACAGAAGTTCCAAAAAAATAGTAGATCTGCTGGCAGTTTACCACTAATCTGCCTGTTGCTCGTTTTTGCTCTACTTCAAACGCTTATTGAGCAGCAACCTATGGTTCGGTCCTAGGTTGCGATATTGTGCTTGTTGCGCAGGAACCTGATCTATCTAATGCGTGGGTGAGTGCCCCGGCATATTGATGCATTGACGCAAGCGGGCCTGATTCGCTCTAAAACGACCCGGCATTGACACCATAGACCTCACTGGGAGGGTTACCATGACGAACACATTGCCATTGAGGACCCTTATTGTCGGTGGGGCCAACCTAGATATTACCGGTAGTTGTTTTGCCCGTTTTGTCCCCGGCGACTCCAACCCGGGTCTAGTGAAAAACAGTGCCGGAGGCGTGGGCCGAAATATCGCTGAAAATCTCCAACGCTTGGGTATGAACTGCTCCTTATTGACCGTATTAGGAGACGATATCGGACAAGCCTTAATACTGCGCAGCTGCACCGATGCCGGCGTCGATACCGGTCCCATTATCGTGCATCCCACGCTGACCACCGGCACCTATATGGCCATTAACAACCAACTCGGTGCACTGTTGGCAGCCATCGCCGACATGGCCATTATCGACACCCTAACACCGGACCAGTTGGCGCTGAAGGCTGCCTATTTTACGCAAGCCGATCAGATTATTATCGAGGCCAATTTGCCCGAAAACAGTATCCAATGGATTTGTGAGCAACACAGCAGCAAACCCATCTGTGCCGATGGCGTCTCGGCAGCCAAGGCACCGCGCCTGCGCTCGGTGTTGGCCCACCTAGATGTTTTAAAGGTCAATAGTGAGGAGGCGGCGGCTATTCTGCAAGAAACCGGTGACGACCTAGCATTGGCCAAGAAACTCCACGCCAAGGGCGTAAAAAACGTCCTCCTAAGCCAGGGCCCGCAGGGGGTTATTTTGCACAACCAAGATGGGACCTGGTATAAGTCAGCGATAAAGGGCGATAATGAAAATGATACTGGCGCCGGCGATTCGCTGTTTGCCGGCTTCGTAGCCGCTCGTCATCTCCTTAAGCGTCCAGCAGACCAACTCGAGTTTGCCGTTGCCTGTGCCACCTTTACGCTCAGCAGTACGGCTTCTGTCAACCCTAAACTTGGCGTGCACGAAATTCGTCAGCTTTTTTTAAGTCATCTTAGCAAGGGAGCTTGGTGCTCATGAGCCGCAACATCGACTACAGCGCATTTTTAGACATACACCCCGAGGTAGCCGAGGCATTGGCGAATAATCGGCCCGTTGTCGCGCTGGAAAGTACCATTATTTCTCACGGCATGCCGTGGCCCGACAATGCCCAGACCGCCTTGTTGGTTGAACAAACGATCCGCGACGCCGGTGCCATGCCCGCGACGATCGCCGTGATCGATGGCCGCTTAAAGGCCGGCCTTACTGAGTCGGAAATAGCCATTCTCGCCCAGGCCGGACAGACGGTGATCAAATGCTCCCGACGTGACCTGCCATTCGTCTGCGCCACCGGGCAGCACGGTGCCACAACCGTCGCAGCGACCATGATTATCGCGCAAATGGCCGGCATTCGAGTTTTTGCCACCGGCGGCGTCGGCGGCGTCCATCGTGGGGCAACGCAAACATTTGATATCTCGGCAGACCTACAAGAGTTGGCCAAAACCTCGGTGGCAGTGGTCTGTGCCGGGATTAAGTCGATTTTGGATTTAGCGCTAACGCGCGAATATCTGGAAACCATGGGCGTCCCGGTGCTCGGCTATCAGACCAGCTCATTGCCGGCGTTCTATACCCGAAGCAGCTCAGAAACGGTCGACTACCGACTCGACTCAGCCCAAGCCATGGCGCGCTTCTTGGCGGTTAAATGGCGCCTAAATCTAGACGGTGGAGTGGTCATTGCCAATCCGATTCCAGAAGCCGCGGCGATGCCAGAAGAAATCATCAAGACGGCGATCGAAACGGCTTTGGCGGAAGCGGCAGCGCGACAGATTCATGGCAAGGCATCGACGCCCTTTTTGTTGGCCCGTGTGGCGGAATTAACCGGCGGCGACAGCCTGGCCAGTAACATCCAATTGGTGCTAAACAACGCCCGCTTGGCGGCCGATATCGCTATCGAGCTGGCCCAGGATGCGCCCGGCCTTTAAGGCCGCGACACACACTGCCGGCTAAGCCGGCTGCGCTATTGGGTGCCTACATCAGGTCGGCATCCAAGGCCATCAGGGTGTCGCTGCCGGCCAAAACCTTGGCCAGGTAGGCGCCAGATTCCGGCAACAGGCGCTGGAAGAAGAAATCGGCCGTGGCCAGCTTAGCCCGATAGAAGTCACCCTCCCCCTGCTTGGCCACCTGCGCCATTTTCAGCCACATATGGGCATAGGCCGTCAATCCAAATAGATTCAAGTAATCGCAGCTCGCTGCGCCGATCGCATTGGCATCGAGCGATGACTGCTGAATCACAAAGTCGGTGGCTTGACTGAGTTGGGTCAACGCCACGTTTAAAGCCTGGGCTCGGGGATCGGACGGCTCGGCGGCGGCGATGTCAACGCTCACCTCTTGATGGAATAGTTTAAAGGCCTTGCCCTGGTCTCCAACCACCTTGCGGCCCATGAGATCGAGCGCCTGAATACCGTTGGTACCCTCATAAATTTGGGCGATGCGGGCATCGCGGACAAACTGCTCCATGCCCCATTCGCGGATATAACCATGACCGCCCAACACCTGCTGGCCCAAGATAGTCGTATCCAGGCCACGATCGGTAAAATAGGCCTTGGCAACCGGTGTCAGCAGTGCCACAAGGGCCGCCGCCTTCTGCGCCGCAACCGGGTCCGGTTGGCCCTTAGCCAGGTCGAGCCACATGCCAACATAGGCGGCGAAGGCCCGTCCGCCCTCATTATAGGCCCGCTGGGTTAAGAGCATACGGCGCACATCCGGATGCACCATAATGGGGTCGGCGGCATGCTCAGGCGACACGGCACCGCTCGGCGCTCGCGACTGTCGACGATCCAGAGCATAGGCCCGGGCCGATTGATAGGAGACCTCACCCAAACCAATGCCCTGCAGGCCAATAGACAGTCGTTCATAGTTCATCATGGTAAACATCGCGGCGAGGCCCCTATTGGCCTCGCCGACCAGGTAGCCGGCGGCGCCATCGAAGTTCATCAGACAGGTGGCTGAACCCTTAATGCCCATCTTGTGCTCAATACTGCCACACCGAACCTGGTTCGGCGCACCGCATTGGCCGTCCTCGGTGACCAACATCTTGGGCACCAGAAACAGCGAGATGCCGCGCGGTCCCTTCGGCGCGTCGGGCAGTTTGGCGAGTACCAGATGGATGATATTTTCGGTCAGGTCGTGCTCGCCACCGGTGATAAAGATCTTCGTCCCGGTAATATCATAATGACCGGCGCCATTGGGCACCGCTTTGGTGGAGAGGATACCGAGGTCAGTACCACAATGGGGTTCGGTAAGGCACATCGAACCGGCCCAACGGCCCTCGTACATAGCCGGTAAATAGGTTTTTTTGAGCTCTTCGGAACCGTGTGCGAGTAGGCTTAGGCAGGCCCCGGCCGTTAAGGCCGGATACAGGGCAAAGGAGGTATTGGCCGCGTAGACCATCTCTTCGAACATGACGGTCAGCATTTTAGGCAAGCCCTGGCCGCCATACTCCGGGTCACCACCCAGGCCGACCCAGCCGCTCTCAGCGTAGGTTTGATAGGCAGCCTTAAAACCGCTTGGTGTGGTCACCTTGCCATTCAGATAGGTGCACCCCTCCTCATCACCCTGGCGATTCAACGGCAGGAGTTCGGCTTCACAGATACGAGCACCCTCCTCGAAGATGGCATCGGCCAGCTCCATCGACGCATCAGCCGTGGACGGCATTGAGGCCCACAGGGGATCAACCTTAAAAACCTCAGCCAGAATAAAGTGAATGTCGCGAAGAGGAGCCTTGTATGATGCCATCGTAAATACCCTGTTAAGTGTTGCCCGGCCCACCCGGTCACACTAACCGGGTAATCAATTGCCGTTATTGGAAAGGCTAAAACGCGAAATGGGACTCATCGAGCGCCATAATACTGTCTACACCGGCCAACATCATTGCCTTGTGGGACAGGGTTCGCGGCAAGATACGCGCAAAATAAAACTGTGCTGTGCTGATCTTGGCTAGATAAAAGTCACGTTCATCGGTGTCGGTCGCGAGCGCTGCTTGAGCCGTTTGGGCCATGCGCAACCAATAGTAAGCCAACATAACATAGCCAGAATACATCAGGTAGTCGACTGCCGCCCCGCCCACCTCTTCGCGATTTTGCATCGCCTTCATGCCGATCTGTAGCGTGACATCACCCCATTCTTTGTTGGCGGCCTGCAGTTGCTCGACCAAGGGCTGTAACTCGCTATTGCCATCCATCTCCTGACAAAGCTTGTGAATGAGTTTGGTAAAGCGTTTTAAGCTGTCTCCCTGGGTCATTAGTACCTTGCGGCCCAACAAATCGAGCGCCTGAATCCCGGTGGTGCCCTCATAGAGCTGAGAAATACGATTGTCACGGACAATTTGCTCCATGCCCCATTCACGAATAAAACCATGACCGCCGTATATTTGCACACCGTGGTTTGCCGCCTCGGTCCCCACCTCCGTGAGGAAGGCTTTGGCAATGGGGGTTATGAACGACAGCAGTTCATTGGCATCGTCGCGAATCGCCTCGGTAGCACCCTGTTTGACCCGATCGACCATAAAGCCGGCGTCGTGCAGCATCATCCGGCCGCCCTCGGCAAAGGCTTTTTGGGTTAGCAGCATACGGCGAACATCGGGGTGCACGATGATCGGATCGGCCGCTAGATCGGGCGCCTTGGCACCGGTTAAGGAGCGCATGGCCAGCCGTTCACGGGCATAGGTCAAGGCGCCCTGGAACGACAGTTCAGCCGAGGCAACCCCTTGCATTGCGGTGCCTAGACGGGCGAAATTCATAAAGGTAAACATGCAGCGCAACCCGGCGTGCTCCGGCCCGACCAAAAAACCGGTCGCGCCATCGAAGTTCATCACACAGGTCGCGTTGCCGTGAATACCCATCTTGTGTTCGATGGCGCCACAACGGACCTCATTTCGGCTTTGATCCGGCAGGAATTTTGGCACAATAAACAACGATAAACCTTTAGTGCCCTCGGGCGCTCCGGGCAGTCGCGCGAGTACTATATGAACAATATTTTCAGCCATATCGTGCTCACCGGAGGAAATGAATATCTTGGTGCCGGTGATTGCATAGCTGCCATCGGCGTTCAGTTCTGCCTTGGCTTTGAGCGTTCCCAAATCAGAGCCACAATGGGGTTCGGTTAGACACATGGTCCCGGTCCAAGCACCGGAAACCAGCTGGGTGAGATAGGTCGCTTTTTGCTCCTCGGTGCCATGGATCTCGATGGTGTTCATCGCGCCATGCGATAGGCCGGGGTACATGCCCCAGGACCAGTTCGCTTCCGAGATCAGTTCCGAGACCACGCTGCCTATCGATGCAGGCAAACCCTGACCGCCAAATTCAACCGGCTGGGCCAAGGAGGGCCAGCCGTTCTCGACCCACTGTTGATAGGCCGCGGGAAAGCCGGTTGGTGTGGTCACCGTACCGTCCTGATAAACACAACCTTCGATATCACCGACGCTATTTAAGGGCGACAAGACCTCTTCACAGAATTTTCCGGCTTCGATAATGATCGCGTCAATCATATCGGTACTGGCATCGTCAGCCCCGATTGCAGCGTAATGGGTCGTGGAATCGAGCACTTCATGCAGCACGAATTGCAGATCTCGTAATGGGGTTTTATAGGCTGGCATTGGGGTGACCTCTCTTCTTGGCCCATTCGGGGGCGTCAATCTTATGAGTTGTTTGAGTTTGAACAGTTCAGATTGCCGAGCAACAAAAGCTGCTCGCTCCGGCTTTCAAACGATCGTTTTAAACATACGTTCGGCCTTGTGCCTTGTCAAGCTGGCGCATAAATTTCAGGTTATTTGGTTAGAGTTTTCGCCTTAATTTCGACTCGGTGAGGTTACTATTGCCTTACCGTCATCAATCATTTGGCTCCCCTAGTACCAATGCAAATCATAATGAACAATTAACTACAAAAAGCCTGGGCAAGAAATCACAATCCTTACTAAGGTTAGCTTGAACTCTCATTTGGACAACCCCCCCATGCGCAGCCAACCTAGGCCTCTCCGTCCAAGCAGCCAGCTGGCTTGGAGCCTCAATACCTCGGGGGAATTGTTAATCCGCCTGGCGCAAGAAACCAGCTTGCCTGGGCTTATGAATCTGATTCTAACCGAGGCTCAGAGCATCACCGGGGCCGAAGGCGGAACCTTCTATCGCGTCAGCGGCGAGGATGATTTGGCCTGTCTGAAGTTTACCGCTATCAGAAATTCGGCATTAAATATTCGTATTTATGATGCCGAGGCCAAAAATGTCAGCGGTTGGCGACCAATACCCCTGTACATAGACGGACAGCCAAACCATGCCAATGTGGCTTCCTTTGTGGCCTTGACCAAGGATACGGTGATCATTGAAGACGCGTATGAAACCAATAATTTCGACTTTTCCGGCACCCGCGTTTTTGATCAATCCCATCACTATCGCTCGCGTTCTATTATGGCCGTGCCGCTGCTCAACCATGATCAGCAGGTGATCGGCGTAATGCAGCTCCTCAATGCACGCAATGCGCGGGGCCAGCTGCACACGTTCAGCATCGAGGATCAGGCTACCGTCGAGGCCATGGCCAAGTTTGCCGCCATTACCCTAGACAATCATAAGCTGGTCGATAGCCATAAGAACTTGTTGGATGCCTTTATTAAGTCTCTCGCGCAAATTATCGATGTGCGCTCACCCCATACCTCGGCGCATTGCCAGCGCATTCCGGTGTTGACCGAACTGATCGCCGGTGCAGCCTGTGCGCAGCAAAGCGGTTATTTTAAAGATTTCGATCTCGATCAAGATGGCTGGTATGAGCTCCATGTGGCGGCTTGGCTGCACGACTGTGGCAAGTTGGCGACATCGGAGAATGTGTTGAACAAGAGCACCAAGCTGGAACGCTTACACGATGGCATCGATGCCATTCGGGCCCGATTCGCAACCCGTGTCGCCTATGCCGCAAGCGAGCAGGAACGGCGCCAAATTCGCGCGGACCTGGTCTTAATCGAGCGCATCAACAAAGGCGGCGAATTCATGTCCGACGCTGAAAAAGATCAGGTTAAGAGCATTGCGCAAGCTACTTGGCAAGATGCCTTAGGGCAGGAGCGGGCGTTGCTCTCCCCAGACGAGGTCGTCAATCTGTGCATCACGCGCGGCACCATCAATGAAGATGAACGCGCGCATATTAATCGACACATTAACCTGACCATCGAGGTCCTAGAAAACCTACCCTTCCCCGCCAAACTAAAAAGGGTCCCAGAATACGCCGGAGGGCACCATGAACGGATGGATGGCACCGGTTATCCCAAGGGATTGACGCGCGATCAAATGTCGATTCCGGCGCGCATTATGGGTGTCGCCGATGTCTTCGAGGCGCTCACGGCCAAGGAGCGACCGTACAAACCGCCGATGCCACTGAGTCAGGCCTTTGCCATCCTGCGCACGATGAGGGCGGAGCACCACATCGATCCGGATGTCTTTGAACTCTTCCTCACCAGTGGCGTATGGCGCGGATACGCTCAGGACCATATGCTGCCGGTCCAGATCGATGTCGATGACATCAAACCCTACCTGGTCTAGCGCGCAGGCAACGGCCCTGGGACGCTGCTGTCACATAAGGTCGACTGCATTAATCGGGAGCGATTATAACCAGCGCTGGGGTATCTAACCGCACTTCAATAGCTAAAAACTCTAATGGCAGATTTGCGGAAACAGCGTTTGCTCAACCATAATAAGGACACGGGAAGAGACAATAGGGATATTCGATGACTGGCAGAGCGAATCAGCCTCGCGATCTGGTTTGGGATCTGGAAGATTTCAGATCGCCGGACAATGCGATGCGGTTTTTTAACCTGTTCAAAAACAGTTTTATGGTTTACTCCTCATCGGTCGAAAAGCTGTATTGTGCATACAGCTCCCAGTTAACTGGGCCAATGGATCGAAAGCGCATGGTGGTTCTACCTGACTTCAACCAGTTCGAATCCATTTTCAGTCGAATTAACGCCACCGCCGTGTCCGAAACATCGATCGTTATTTACCCCAAGGTCATCCAAGGCAAGACCCGCCTGCTGCTATCGGGTCATGCCAAGGCCGCCGGCACAATCGAGACTTTGCCGCTCAAACAGGGCTTAAAAGCCCTGAAAATGGGTTATTTCGACCAGAACCCTATTTCCCCAGCCCTGATGCTGGGCGATTTACGCGAATTCCCCGAAAAACCCCTACCTTACCTTAGGCTGCATTCGATCAATTGTGCTCAATTAACCAGCCTATCCGACTTCGAACGTCGGGATATTAGCAAGGGCGCCTGGGCAAAACTGGTCAACTTTATGTAGCTCGAACGGGGTATTTTAGCCGAGGCCAGAAAAGCCCGCCAACCTTTGCTATAGTGACCGCCCGTAAGCAAAAAAACATACGTGTATTCATGAAGAACAATGCAGATTGGTTTGCTCGAGCGCAGAAGCTTCAGCTACCCGCGATCCTCCCGATAAAGGCTTTTCCGTCGGCCGATGCTCCCTTATTGGAGTGGATGAGCCTTATCCGGGAAGACCCACTCTTAACCGTACATCTGTTCCGTTCGGCCAATAAGATGATCTCCGGCCAAGATATGGCGGTAAAGACCCTGGATCACGCTGTGTCATTTTTGGGCAGTACCCGCTTGATTGCACTGTGCGCCAAGATACCTCGCATTGTTGAGGACAGTGCGGAGGTTGAGGGTCTGCTGCGCGCTATTGGTGATAGCCTGGTGGCCGCCAGTCTAATGCGCCAATGGTACGAAGTACGTCAAATCCCCTGGTCTGAAGGCGATTATTGGACAAACGTTTTTTATGACATGGGACTTTGGGTTCTGTGGCTGCTCGAACCGGCAAAAATGGCCAATATCGAGTCCAGCGTCGCCCAGGGTAAAAATCGCGACTCGCTGTTACGCGAGCTTTTAGGCATGGAACTTAGAGCCTGGAATGAAAAAATTTGCCGCCATTTTCAACTTCCTGTCCTCGTCAGCAAAGCCGACGATGACGTACCAACTGCCGGTGAAATTCGCACATCCAGACAGTCAGCGCTAACGTTTTTTTTGCCATTCAGTCACGATTTGGCCTGCGCAGTGCGCCGAGACTGGCAATCTGAAGCGCTCAATAGCCTATGCAAAACGGGCGAGAACGTACTCGGCATGAGCGAATTTCGACCCACCCTCAAACGTTGGGTGACCAACGCTGCACGGGAAATTACCTCACCTCATGCAGCCTTGGCGGCACGACGCCTAATTGCGCAGCAACCGGGCGGCAGCCTCGTCGACTCGACCAACTCGGTCGATTCTGACTGGGAGCTGGCCAATAACTCAGTCGAACCACCGTCGGCAATTGCCCACAGCGAATCACCCGAAGACCGTCCTAGGCCGCCCACAGTACCAAAAGCGCCAGCCGTAAAACAAGGCGCCGTCCCAGCGACCAAAGCAAAACCGGCCGCTAAAAAAATTGTCGCGGATAAGCCCAACATAAAGGCAATGCAACGCAAGGCCGTTGACCTCAATATTAAGGGCCAAATACAGCGACAGTTTGGTGTCGACAAAAATTGGCACTCCCCGAGTGACCTCCATAAAAGTGCGCTCTATGGTTTGCATCATGGCCTAGGCCTAACTCGGATTGTGATCTTTGAAGTCAAGAACGACACCTGGCAAGCCTTTGGCCGCGCTGGGTGCAAAGAACACGCGGAATTAGGTTCCCTAACTCTGCCGATTCAATCGTCGAGCATCCTGATGGAATTTACTAAGCGCGTCACCGCCTTATGGGTTAACCCCACCAACCGGCCAAAGGCGGAAAAATTATTGCCCGCGAACTTAATCGCCACGGCCGGCAAGGGAGACTTTTTTCTGCGCTCCTTTGCCGTCGGACCAAAGATTACCATGCTGCTCTATGTCGACGGCTACAATCAGCCCGAAGCCTTAAATGCAGTCGACTATAAATTGTTCCGAGAGTATTGTGCCGATTGGAACACCGCCTTAACTAAAGTGAAATCATGACTCATACCTTCAAAGACAAGCTTTTTATTGCTGGCCAATATCTATTGCCACATCATCTTATTTCACGACTTATCGGTGTTTTGGCCGAGTCTGAGTGGCCCTGGATACGCGACCCCCTGATCCGATTTTTTTTGCAACGATTTAATATCAATCTGGCCGAGGCCGAACGTGAACAGGCCGCCGACTATCACTCTTTTAATGATTTTTTTACCCGAGCACTGAAATCTGATCGCCGTCCAATCGCCGGCAGCCCAACCGATTGGGTCAGCCCAGTAGACGGCTGCGTCAGCCAATTTGGTCGTATCGATGCGGGGCGGATCATTCAAGCTAAGGGTCGGGACTATTCTCTCAGCGAGCTATTGGGCGGTGATACCGCAATGGCCGAGCAATTCGATCAGGGTGAATTCGCCACCCTCTATCTGTCGCCCAAAGACTATCATCGGATCCATATGCCCATGGCGGCGCGCCTGGTTAAAACGCGGTTTATTCCGGGTAAGCTGTTCAGCGTCAATCCCTTAACGGCCAATACTGTGCCACGTTTATTTGCGCGCAATGAGCGCTTGGTCTGTGAATTCGAGTCGCCGCAAGGCCGATTTGTAATGGTCCTGGTCGGCGCCATGGTCGTCGCGAGTATAGAAACCACCTGGTCCGGCGTGGTGGCTCCCTGGCGTCGACGCATCCAAGAGCAGAGCTTTGACGACCCGACACCGGTTTTCGAACGCGGCCAAGAGATGGGCCGGTTCAAGCTGGGCAGTACTGTTATCCTAGCCTTTGAACAGAACGGAATTCGCTGGGCTGAGGACATCAAAACCGGTGCCAACATCCGTCTGGGGCAACGCCTCGGCCAGGATGCCTGATTCAGCCATTGCTCGTTATGCCCGGTCGATCCATCGGGCATAACGCTCTTCTAACAGCCTTAACACAGGTCCGCAAAGCGCCTGATGCCAACATTGTGGCAGGGTCAGTCCGAATTTCTATCTCGCTCACCCCCGACAGATGAAACTTTCAGAGCTTAAGGGCCATTTCAACTGTCAAAATCGTTCATAACCTTGTATCCTTGCGCGCATCCAATTTACAGATGCTCAAAAGATACCCATGTCTGAACAGCCTATAATTACGCCAGAAGTACCCGAAGATAGTCAAAAGAAGCAAGAAGCGAAACGCAAGAAAGAATATGAAGCGAATCGCAAGGCGCTAGACGAATTATGCCTATTGTATCCGGAAGTTTTTGACGCCTCCAAACCGAAACCACTGCAAATTGGAATACATGAAGCCATTGCAACGGACGGGAAACTCTCCAAGACTCGCATTCGACGTGCGCTCAATCTCTATGTACGCACTCGTTCTTATGTTGCTTGTCTCGCCTTAGATGCCGAGCGCGTTACGCTCGGCGGCATTGTCACGGGTAAGGTCTCTGCCGAAGAGGCCACCCATGCCTTGGAGAAACTGGTTGAAATCGATCGTAAGCGTGCGCTTAAACGCCCTGCTGCCGGAAAAGCTAAGGGCCCACGTAAAAACACTCGCAAGCCTGCCGGCGATAAAACGAGACCAGGCCAGGCCGCTAAGGTCTCCGTTGAGGCCGCCCCAGCACCAGCCGCAAAGCCGGTTGATGAGGCAAGCTCAGGTGATCGCATGCAATCCAAGTTGGCCGCCCTGGTTAACAAACGCAGTAACTGAGTCATAAAATGGGGCGCCATGCGCTCCTTTTATATCACTTCCGCCCCCCCTCGCTCGTCTTCAGCCTACTCCTTGGCTAGCCCCAAATGTTCGTTACCGACTGTAACTGTCCTATAACCTATGCCCGGCCCTAAGCGATTTTGTATTGCAATACTCTTATGGGCACTGATATCCATTTAATTGATAAATCTCAGCCAATTTGGTGAAAAGTCTGGCTAAGCTTCTAACAACGCTTGAGCGGATCAGGACTGGCCGGCGCCTAAGCCATGACCACTACCGTTCAAGACCAAAACCAGGCCGCAGCTTGACGATTGAGAAATACGGCTATACTGACGTTGATCACAACAGGTGACACTCATGCAATACCGCGACCGACCCTATTTAAAGGTACCGGAGCAAAACAAGGCAACATTGAGCTTTTGCGACCCGACTCATCGCCAGTTAAACGCCTGGGTCAACGACTTGCCAATGGCCAATATGGGTGAGGCGTCTCGGCAGCTCTATCACGCGGTAATCGAATGTAATCAACTAAAGGTATCTGATGCCGCACGCATCGAACTGATGGATTTGCTGCGCGGCCCTATTCATTTTGTCTGCCAACAACTCAATGCGCGCTACCTGAACCAGGGTGTCGTGTTAGACGACCAGCAACGAAAGGTGGCCAATCTGGCGCAAGCCTTGCACAACCATTTAGGCGTCGGTTACAAAATCATTATTCAGAATCTATTGGCTCAGGGCGGCAACCGGCACAAAAGCCTGCTGGCCAGGTCTGTGCACAGAGCCTTGAACGAATTACTGCCCACGATTTTACGCGCCTATCAACTCTATCTTAAGGCTCCGACCGGTATTTGGCACGAAATCCACCAGCTTTATCAAATTGTCTCCGGCCTCAATCTGCAAAATGAACCCATAGACGACGCCTTTGAGGATCCGGCACTCAATATCCAACAAACCTATCTCAAGATTGTCCTCTTAGGTGCCTGCCAACCCAACCAACTGTCGCAGCGCGAACTCAAAACGATCTTCACATCGCTAGGCCCATGGGCTACCCATCTAGTAATAGATGAGGTGGCAAATGAACAATCGGTACTGGTCATTAATCCCGAACTCGATAGTGCACCCTACTCTCGTTATTTGATTAAAAAAACCAATCTAACGGCATACCTAGGCGTCAATGTGCTGCCGCTGGTGCGGTTACTCCACCACGATCACAAAACTCTCTCGTCAACTAATCAGGGCCAGGGACTGATGGCGGTGGCGGCTGACTTTAATCTAAGCCTGTTAGCACACCTAATTCATTTCTGGGGCGGCATGAAGCAGCGCAGTTTTTCGCGCACGGCGACAGGTGGCGAACTGTCCATGGCCGTCGGTTTGACCGCGACGCATTTTCACATAGCCGGTGGCGTCGGCTTCCATGCCGCACTCTATGGCTCATCACGCCAGAGCCAGACGCCCTTTGCTAGCGTCGAGCGCAACCAATTTCACGCCTGTGATACCCAATCAATCCGGGCGCAGCGAGATGTCTGGGGGCATTCATTCGATGCCGATGGCGCCGACAAAATGAGCCAAGATGAGGGCACCGAGTTCACTAGCAAGCAACCAGAAACTCAACCTGCATATGGCGGGCGGTTGGTTAATGTCAGCTCGCGCGGCTACTGCCTGCAATGGCGCGAAAAGCCGGCGAATAGTCTTCAGACCGGTGAAGTCGTCGCGCTTAAGGAGGAGGATCTTCAGCATTGGAATCTGGGATTAGTCCGCTGGATTCGCCAAGGCACCCGGTTCGGCACGCAAATGGGCGTTGAATTACTGGCACCAAACAGTCAGCCCTGTGGCATTCGCCAGTTACCCAAAACCGGCCCGCATGGCGACTATGTGCGCGCCCTGTATATCCCTGAAATAACCGCCATTGGTCAGGAAGCGTCCATATTAACGCCGCGCCTAGCGTTCGAGGTGGGCAATAAGGTGTCCGTCAATCGAGGGGGCCATCAAGAAACATTTCAACTGACTAAGCGGGTATTGACCACCGGTATTATCGGCCAGTTTCATATCCGCGCTATCGCGCAGCGAAGCGGCCCGTTACAACAAAAAACCGACGTCGATGAGCGCGACCATTTTGCATCCCTTTGGCGCCAACTCTAGTCCCGAACACCCCTCGGATCGACTTGCTAAAAAGAATTGTCCAAAAAGCGAACTTGCTAACAGAATTTTTATTCAAGACGGGTTACGGTGAAAAATCCACCTTTTGTTACTATGCTTTAACCTGTAACTCTCCATTCCAACGCCGAGTGTTTGATTATATGAGTACCAGTTCCAGCCGAGCGATTCGAATTTTACTGATCCATGATACTCAGAATGAAGCCGAGCCGGTCACCAATGCCATCCGAAATTCCGGCCAGGCGGTGCGAAGTCACTTTATCGCCTCACTGGAGGAGTTAAATAAGGTTATCGAGGAGCAAACCTGGGATCTGATGCTCGCAAAACTCAATACCGCGACCATCGATGCAACCGAAGCGGTCGCCGCCATTCAGCGCGATGGCATGGACATCCCGATGATTGGACTTATTGAGGCCTATAATGACGATATCATTGCCAGCGCGCTCGATATGGGCATGGCCGACGTTGTCGTGGAAAGCTCGCTTCAACATCTGGCGCAGGCGGTCAAAAGAGAGGTCGCCTCGCTCAAAGCGCGCCGCGATCTGCGCTCGCAGAGTGTGAGTCTGCGTGAGACGGAGAAACGGTGTCAGCTGCTCTTGGAAAGCTCCGTCGATGCCATCAGCTACGTCCATGAGGGGATGCACATCTATGCCAACCCCAACTACATGGAATTGTTCGGCTATCTGGATATCGAAGACTTACAATGCACTCCCATTATGGATCTGGTCACATCCAGCGCGGTTAACGAGCTCCGTGAGGCACTCAAGGGCTTTAAAGATGGCAAGCTTCAGCATCTCAACAGCATTGGCTTGCACGCGGATGGGTCAGCGTTCGATATTCATATGGCCTTTTCCGCGGCCAGTTATGAAGGCGAGCGGTGCACGCAAATAATCATTCGCAAACAGGAATCCAGCAATGAAGCGCTGGAAGAAAAAATCCGCGAGATCAGTTCCCAAGACCCGATAACCGGCCTATTCAATAAATCATACTTTAACGAACAGCTGGATAAAGCCTATGAGCAGGTGCTGACCCAGGCTAAACGCCAGATCGTCGTGCACATCGGTATTGCCAACTTCGCGGACATTAAAACCACGGTCGGCATTGCCGGTACCGACCTCTTGCTCGAACAGCTCGCCGAACAGTTGCGCGCTAAAGCGCTCCCGGGCGGTGTTTTTGCGCGCTACTCCGATGACATGTTTGCCATGATCGCGCCCACGTCTGACCTCGAAGCAATTCAACACTATTGGCAGGTTGTCCAAAAAGCCATTGCCGAGCACCTGTTTGAGGTCGACGGCAAGACCCTAACGGTTAGCCTGATATGCGGCTTCGCCCATATGGATGAGGCCGGCAAGGCTGGCAATGAAGCCTTGGTACAGGCCGACCAGGCTTACAATAGCGCGGTCAAACAACACAAGACTCAGGCTTACTTCGATAAGTCGGACATCGCCAACCTCGCCGACAACTCCATTCTCGCCAAGCTGGAGCATGCGCTCGACCACGATAAGATGCGCATCCAGTTTCAGCCGATCATGAGTCTACGCGGGGATAATAGAGAACACTATGACATCCTCGTGCGCCTGCAGGATAAGGATGGCAGTGAAATAGTGCCCGATGACTTCTTGCCTTCAATCGAAAATAGCGAGTTGAGCGGAAAACTCGACCGTTGGGTGGTGGCGCGCAGCATCACGGCACTCTCCGAACATCATAAACGCGGTCACGATACCCAGCTGATGATTCATTTGACCGCCGCCTCGATCCAGGACCCCACCTTCCTACCCTGGGTCAACAGCCAGCTACGCAATAGTAAGCTGCCCGGTGACGGCATCTGTTTCCAAATCACGGAAAATGTCGCGCATCGTTATCTCAAAGCAGCAAAGGCCTTCAGTAAGGGGCTGGGGCTGCTAAAATGTCAATTATCGGTTAATCAATTTGGTCTGGCCGAAAATGGCTTCGCACTGACCCAGCATCTCGATATTAGCTATGCCCGAATCCACGACAACCTAGTCACCGAACTGGTCGCTAAGGGCCAAGCGTCAGAGGAATTGGCCGACCTGTTTGCCGAAATCCATAAACACGATATCAACTCGATCGTGCCCAAAATTGAACATTCCGAAATACTCGCGGCCCTGTGGGAGTTGGGCGTTAACTATATCCAAGGTTACTACCTGCAAGCGCCATTGGATGATATGGACTACAGTTTTGACTCAGATGAGGATGATGACGCGACCTAGTACAAACTACCTAGTACGAACAATTTAGTACGAACTACCTAGTACGAACAATTTAGTACGATCAACCTAGTACGAGCGCCCTGGCCTGCCACCTATATGGCTGGCTAGGGTCGGACCTCAGGAGTGAATTTCCTGATCTCTAAAGCCCAGAAAATACAACACGCCGTCTAATCCAAGGGTTGAAATAGCATGTCGGGCGTTTTCCTTGACCATCGGCTTGGCGCGAAATGCGATGCCCAAACCGGCCTCCGATAGCATCGGTAAATCGTTGGCACCATCACCGACGGCGATGGTTTGCTCCAACTGAATACCTTCTTGCTCGGCCAATTGTTTTAACAGTCGCGCCTTCATGGCGCCATCGACGATATCACCGACAACCTCACCTGTTAGCTTGCCATCCTGAATATCTAAATGATTGGCGAAGACAAAGTCTATGCCGAGCTTTTTTTGCAGGTAATGCCCGAAATAGGTAAAGCCGCCGGATAGGATGGCGGTCTTGAAGCCATAGGCTTTCAGGGTTTTCATCAAGCGTTCGGCGCCTTCGGTAATCGGCAACTGGGCGGCGATGTCGGCCAACACCGATTCATCCAAGCCCTTGAGCAGCGCCATGCGTTGGCGAAAACTCTGTTGAAAATCGATTTCACCCTGCATTGCTGCCTCGGTTATCTTTGCCACCTGCGCACCGACGCCCGCGGCCTTGGCCAGCTCATCGATCACTTCTGCTTCGATCAGCGTGGAGTCCATATCGAAACAAACCAAGCGGCGATTACGGCGATAAACCGAATCGACCTGGAAAGCCACGTCGACATCAAGTTCCGAACTGATGTGCAAGAAGCGCTGGCGTAACTGCTCCGGACTGTTGGGCTTACCTTGCAGTGTGAGCTCAATGCAGGCCTTATCATTGGCGGTACTGCTGTGCAGACCGACTCGACCCGTCAGACGGGCAATATCTTGGATATTCAAGCCCTGTTCCGATACCGCTCGAGAAACATGGGCCAGATGTTCGGCCGTCATGCGCCGTGCCAGGATGGTCAGGACAAAACGGTCTTTGCCCTGCTGACCGACCCAATGCGCATAGGCTTCATCACTAACCGGGGTGAAGCGAACGTGGAGATCCTGCTCATGCGCTTGGTAGAGCAATTCTTTCAGCATATGCGCGGTGTCAGACGCCTCGGGCAACTGCACTAACATGCCGAGGGATACCTGATCATGGATCACCGATTGGCCGATATCCAGCAAGGTCACACCCGCTTCGGCCAGTATCTGGCTCAGAGCAGCCGTCAGACCGATTTGATCTTGACCACTGACCTTTAACATTAAAATTGTGCTCAAGATATACTCCGGATGAGGCTTAGCCTGTTAAACCTTCCAGCGTTTTTAGGGCCTTGTCGGCAGTATCTTGCAGCTCATGAATCAAATCATCGGTTTCATGAGTTGACAGGGCGCGAACGCGATCGCGCGGGCTCATTAAAAACAGACCTTTTTTAAGGGCGTTGAGTTGCTCTGTTAATTGTGTGACTGTGTCGTTCATGCTAAATCCTTAAGGTAAACTATTGCCGGTTGGGCCCGCACTGCGACCCGAAAACCGATTAAAAAGCGCTTTGAGCGAACTTTGAGTCGCAAGGCTATGATTTTTCGACCCAAGCGCATTAGAATGGAGACACAAAGGTCTCCAATTCGGTAGGCGCTATTGTATAGACTGAGTTTATTAATTACACCTTATGCCTAATCTAAAATGGATTGCTCAGCCCTTAACGGCCTTTGCACTTGGAATGCTCGCGTTGCTGAACCTGTTGTTACTGCTTTTTTGGTACAGTCCGGCCTTGGCCAGCCTCAACAAGGCGACTGACCAACAGGGCGCCAGCCTAGTGCGTAGCCTAGCCTTTGACGCTACCGCGGCACTGAACAGTGGCAATCGTGCCGCGCTAAGTAATATTCTAAACCATTTTACCGAGACCGGGCTGATCATCTCTGCGACGGTGACCAGTGTGGACGACAGCATCCGACTCAACGCCCTGGCCAAGAATGCGCCCGATCAGGGTCGCTCGTTTCGCCAGCCCATTGATTTTAGCGCAGACATACTCGGTTATGCCGAGTTAGTTATCGATGAGACCCCTATTCAGCAATGGCGTCAGCAAACCATTAGCAGTTGGTTGTTTTTTAATTTAACCAGCTTGATCGGCCTAGGCGGCTTTATTTTTTGGCGCTCCACGCGCCATCAGGCCGGTTGGCAACTCATCCGTGAG
The DNA here is from genome assembly GCF_982785585.1 of Reinekea sp. NCBI lineage: Bacteria > Pseudomonadati > Pseudomonadota > Gammaproteobacteria > Oceanospirillales > Saccharospirillaceae > Reinekea > Reinekea sp. The sequence goes on from NZ_CEYAVF010000010.1 coordinate 71,689, forward strand.
CAGCTGGCCGGCCAATTCCCCAGCGTCCACCGGCAATTAGAGGGCTCCCCCGAACAGCAACTGACCAAACTAATGGCCATTCTCGGCGAGCCGCTAAACCAACAGGGTCAGCTGATGAAGCACCTCGGCCAACGCTATGGCAGCAGTGACACCGAACGGCTGCTGGAACAGATTGAGTTGGTCGGGGATGAGGGCCGCTATGGTGATGTCGCCCTGGTCGCAATCCGCTGTCAAAACTGGCAAGCCCTAATGCGGGTTTACAGTGCGCAGGAATTGCAACTTATATGGAGTGACTATGAGTCTCTGATGATTCGCATCGGCCAGCTTTATAAGGGCATTTTATTGCCCGATGGCTTTTCACTGGTCTTTGGTATCAACAATGGCGAGCAGTATGCATTGGACGCTGTCTGCGCCGCGCGGGTGCTGCACCTAGCCTTGCCGCTTATTCGCCAGAGTCACACTCGACTCAGCCCGGTATTCGGCATAGCGGTCAGTGCCGGACCCGCCTTTATTAGCAAAACCCACAAGCACGGCATCCCCTTGCCGCTGGTAACCGGCGATGCCGATGCTTGGCTGGCACAAATTGAAGCACTGCAACCGATCGATCAGGTGTTGATGGCCGAACCGATCCTGCAACATCCGGACGTAAACGCGCAAGTCGAGGCATCGATCGTCCGTGATGTCACTCTGCGTGACGGTTCGCGCTTAGAAATTTGGGAACTGGAACGCCTTACCGAGCGAGACGAGCTGTTACGCAAACAGGCACAGACCCTTGTCCAGACTAATAAATAAATTGGGGAAAGACCTAACATGACCGACCTATGTGCACTAAGCGATCTAAACGAGGGCAGTTCGCGCGGTTTTTTGAGCCATCGTGGACCCGTTTTTGCGATAAAATACGACAATGAGATATATGTCTATCAAAATGAATGCCCGCATCTGGGGGTGAATCTCGAGTTTCGAGAGAACGAATTTCTTGATGCCGACGGGTCACTTATTCAATGTTCAACCCATGGTGCCCTCTTTGCCATCGATACCGGCCATTGCTTGGCAGGACCGTGCCAGGGCGACCAGCTGACCGCATTGGCCTTTACCATCGACGCCGGGCGCATTATTCTGAGCTGAGGGCAGGATCAAAGGACACAAAAAAGCCCGCCTAGGCGGGCTGATTGGCACAAGCTACGAGATTTATAGCTTGTCGGAGTTACCCGCCAAGTAATCGGCTACGCCAGTAGGGGTATTGATCATACCCTCGTCACCCTTTTGCCAGCCGGCAGGACAGACGTGACCATTCTCTTCGAAGAATTGCAACGCTTCAACAACCCGCACCAACTCATCAATGTTACGGCCAATCGGCTCATCGTTCATATGCTGTGCGCGCACAACACCTGACTTATCAATGACAAAGGACGCGCGGAAGGCGACGCCGGCGGGGTAGTAGCTGTCACCACCAATGGATTCAACGCCATACGCCTTGCAGATGTCATGGCTCATATCGCCAACCATGGTGTACTTAACCGGGCCGATGCCGCCGTCGTTAATCGGCGTATTGCGCCAAGCGTTGTGAGTGAAATGTGAATCCACGGAAACAGCCATAACCTCGACACCCAGTTCGGTCAGCTTCGCCATGCGATGATCCAATGCGATCAGCTCAGACGGGCAAACAAAGGTAAAATCGAGCGGGTAAAAGAACACCAAGGCGTACTTGCCTTTGGTCGTTGCGGCAAAATCAAAATCACCGACTATTTCGCCATTGCCGAGTACCGCTGGGGCGATAAATTCTGGTGCCTTGCGGCCTAGTAATACACTCATTGTCTTTCTCCATTTAAACGTTCAGTTATGCAATGCTGCGCTGGCCAGGCGAGACAGTTAAACGACTCAGCCAAACCTACTCGCAGTACTTTAGCCTAAAACCTCAAACCTTACGCCATCACTGTACCTATGATCACGATAGGATCTTACTATGGGCCTGCAGACCCAGCCCCCTGTTGCTCTAAAGCTGGCGCAACACCATCAAGGGCGGTACCCGGACCACCTTTCGGGTCGACAGCAAGCCGACCAAGCCAATCAGGCTCGCACCCACAACAGGACCCAGAATAAAAATAGGCCAATGGACAGAAAATGCCATATTAAGCAGTTCCGTCTGCAGAAAATAGAGTGCTATTTCGCTGCCCAGCGCGGCCAATAGGCCGGCCACGCCCCCTAGGGTGAAAAATTCAATCGCCAAGGCGCCACGCACTAATCGGGCACGGGCCCCCAGAGTACGTAAGATAGCGCTTTCCTGCAGGCGACTGTCCAAGGTAGCTTGAACACTGGCTATCAGTACAATCAGGCCGGCCACCAGTACTAGGCCGAGAATGAATTCGATAGCCAAGGTGACCTGGCCAACAATCGACTGGATCCGCTTCAGGATCGCATCGACCTCGATAAGCGAGATGGTCGGATAAGCCGCCAATATATCGGTCAGTAAGGGTTTTTGCTCCGGGGTCAGGAAGAAGCTAGTCAGATAGGCCGCACCGCTGCCGGACAAGATCGGACCACTAAAGATGACATAAAAGTTCGGTGCCAGGCTGTCCCATTGCACGGTGCGAATATTGTCGACCACCGATTCTACGCTCTGGCCACCGAAGGAAAACTCCACCGTGTCGCCAACGGACACCGCCAGTGCTTTGGCGAAGTCGGCCTCAATGGAGACATAGGGCTGATCGGCGTCGGCGGCATCGAACCAGTCACCCTCGACCACCTCGTTATCATCGGCCAAGACTGAACTCCAGGTGACATTTAACTCCCGGCGGAAGTCATCACCCTCTGGCTCCAAGCGTGCCAAGCGGTCTTGAATCGGCTCGCCATCGACCTTCACCAGACGGCCACGCATCATCGGATAAAAGGGCGTGGCCGGTATTTTGCGTTCGGCGAGCAGTGCTTCCAGGCCAGTTTTTTCCTGCTCAAATATATTGAACGCAAAATGATTCGGTGTGCCCTCGGGGAGCTGCTGTTGCCATTCGGTCAATAAGCTGGTGCGCAACAGAGTAAGAATAAACAACAACATCAACGCCATGGCGAAGATCATTATCTGGAAACTGTTTTGGCTGCCATTGCGCTGCAGACTAGCCAGGCCCAGACGCCAGGTCGTACCCAGACGTGATCCCGAGGCTCGGGCTAGGCGAATCATCAGGCCAGCCAAGAGCGTGACCCCGATAATCGCCACCGCCCCGGCGGCCATCAGGGCACCGGTGATCAGCAGGCTGTTGGAGTAAAAATACACCAGTCCAATGACCGCCACCACCCCGATCGTGGTGGTGCGCGCCGTATTGATGGTGCCACCAGCGACATTGGAGTTAAAAACCCGTGCCGGTGGCGTGAGTCGCAGCACCCAAACAGGCGGAAAGGCGAAGGCAAGCAAACAGACTAGACCGGTGATAAAACCAATCCACAGGGGTTGACTGGTAGCGGCAACCAACTCGCGTGGCAATAGGCCGGCAAATAACTCCAGAAACGCCCAATGCAACACCCAGCCGAGAAACAAACCGACCAATACCGCGACTAAGCCCAAGACCACCAAACTACCGGCATAGAGCAATGCGATGCCATTGGGCGTAACGCCGACCGTCTTTAACAGCGCAACATGACTAAGCTGCCGTGTGGCGTAACGCTTTGACGCCAAGGCCAATGCGACGCCACCCAGGATCACGCCTAATGAACCGGCCAGGAGCAAAAAGCTCTCGGCACGCTCTAACGTTGCGGTGATCCGCTCATTGGCATCGGACACACTGCGCCAGCGGTGATGCTCGCCTTTTTGCTTGAGCCACTCGAGCCGATAAGGTTCGACATCACCGGCCAATAACAGCCGATACCCAACCCGACTGCCGAGTTGCACCGCGCCCGTCTGCCCGATATCGGCGGCATTGATCATCACGCGCGGGTTAAGGCCAAAGTCACCGCCGGCATTATCCGGTTCGGCAATCACGACCTTGGCAATGGTAAAGTCCCCATCACCGACCCCGATGGTATCGCCTACCTTCATCCCAAGTGCGGCCAACAGACGCGAATTGACCCAGGCCTCCGAGGGTTGAGGTCCGACCTGGGTCTTTTCGATTAAGCCATAAGGTTCAGTACTAACCTCCAGCTCACCTTTCAAGGGATAAGCTTGCGAGACGGCCTTGACCGAGGCCAATTCGGCCGAACGGCCTGGGCCGAAGACCATGGCTTGAAAGGTGGTGACCTGAGCTGTTTCCAATCCGGCCGCAATGGCTTGTTCGAGCCAAATTTCCGGTAACGGCTGGGAGCCGCGTATCTGTGCATCGGCCGCTAGCAAGGAGCCGGCCTCGTCCAGTATAGAGTTGCTGATTCGGTCGGTGAATAGGCCAATGCCGGTCACCGTGGTCACCGCCACCAATAGCGCCGCGGTCAAAATATTCAGCTCACCACTACGCCAATCACGCCACAGTAACTTCATTGCCAAACGGGCCAGAGATCCGCGCGGGGCCGCCGACGTCATTGTGGTACCTCGACCAACTCACCGCCATGCATGCGCAACTGACGCTGACAGCGCGCCGCCAACCTTTCGTCATGGGTCACGAGCACCAAGGTGGTGCCCTGCTCCTGATTTAGCGCAAATAGCATATCGGCGACCTTTTCCCCGGTAACCGTGTCGAGATTGCCCGTCGGCTCATCGGCAAAGAGGATCGGGGCATTGCTGGCGAAAGCACGGGCTACCGCCACACGCTGCTGTTCACCGCCGCTGAGTTGCTGGGGGTAATGATGGGAACGATCGCTCAGCCCGACCCGATCCAACCAGTCGTTGGCCTGAGGCTCAGCGTTGATATCGCCGCGCACCTCTAGCGGCAGCATGACATTTTCCAGCGCCGTCAAGCTGGGCAAGAGCTGAAAATTTTGGAATACGAAGCCAACCATCTCGCCGCGCAAGAGCGCCCGGGACTCCTCGTCCATGGCCGTCAGGTCGCGACCGGCAATCTCGACATGACCGCTGCTCGGGGTGTCCAGGCCAGCCAACATGCCTAACAGGGTGGATTTGCCTGAGCCCGACACGCCCACTATCGCGACCGTCTCACCGGCGTAAATTTCCATATCTATACCCTTTAATATAACCAATGGCTCTTCACGGCCGGGTACTTCCTGTTTAAGCTGTCGGGTCTGTATCATCAAACTAGTCTGGGTCGTCATGATAAAATTCATTCCAAAATTGTTGTTAACGGTAACTAAGCTCCTGAAGTGGGGCTTAATGGCCAAAATGCTCGCTCTTTCTGTTTCCTTTACTCAGGCCGCGACTCTTATGGTCCATGGCGACAGCCTATCGGCTGGTTATGGCATCTTGCCCGAAGAAAGCTGGGTGAGCTTGGTCGGCCAGGCGTTGGGCGATGAGTATCGGGTGATCAATACCAGCATCAGCGGTGAAACATCAAAGGGCGGCTTGGATCGCCTGCCGGCCCTGCTGGACAAATTTCAGCCTGACATTCTCATGGTTGAGCTCGGTGCCAACGATGGTTTACGAGGCTACCCTATCGATCAGATGTACGACAATTTGCAAAAAATGATCACCCTCGCACAGGACCAGGGCATTGAGGTGATATTGTTGGGGATTAGATTGCCGCCCAACTTCGGCAAGCGCTATACCGAGCCGTTCTTCAATAGTTTTGCCGAACTGGCCCAGATCCATGATTTGCTCTATTTGCCGTTCATACTGGACAATGTCGCCCAATACCCCGACCTAATGCAGGCCGATGGTCTGCATCCGACCAAAGCAGGTCAGCCCATTATCGTAGAGTCTGTTCGCCCGCTGATCGAGCGCGCGCTGGCACGACTCAAGTCCTAATCGAGCGATGGTGATGGCACGACTGAAGTAACTCGGCTTAGCGCTCAAAGTCGAAGGGCACCTGGGTTAGCTGTTGACCCCGAGCACCCTGACTGAGCCATAACTCACTAAAGGTCTGCTCTAAGCCGGGCACCTGCTGCTGAGGCACCAGATCGACCAAGGGCAGTAATACGAAGGCATTCTTGAACAATTCAGGTCTCGGTAATTCGATCCCCTCCATTAGCCCAGCGAAATCACCATAGGTCACGACATCGATGTCTAGGGTTCGAGAACCGAATTTTGGACCACTACGATCCCGCCCGTTGTCGTCCTCGATCCGTTTCAGAATCAGATTAACGTCGGCTAGGGAGGCGCTCGACTGCACTAACACGATCAGATTAAGAAAGGCACTGCCGTCAAAGCCCACCGCGGCGCTCTCATAGACGGGCGAGCAGATCAACGGACCGAAATGCTGTCGCAGCGCGGCTATACCAGCGCCGATGCGGCGATAGCGATTAATATTACTGCCCAAACTCAGGGCAAGCTGGATCGAGGTTGTGGTCATTAAAAACGCCGCTCCATTTTAATGCCCACCGCGCTGCACTCGGTTACCGCGGCGGGCTTATTGATCTGCAATTGTATCCGGGCGATCGCAAACTGCTCATGTACCAATACGCATAGGGCTTCCCCAAAGGCTTCGAGCAACTGAAAATCTTGCGCCAGAGCCCAGCTTCGGAGGGTCTTGAAGAGTCGGTCGTAGTCGAGTGCATGGCGCAGGTCATCTGACTGACCGGCGCGATGGCAATCAAAATCCAGCTCCAAATCAATGAACAACAGCTGGCGTTCGACCCGTTCAAAAGCATAGACGCCGATGAGGGTTTCCAAGCGCAATCCGGTAACGTACACACTATCAGACATTATATGGGCTCCAAGGTATCAAGTGGCCAGCGCGGCCGAATGTCTAGCGAGAGGTCAGAGCCTTGCCCGGCCCTGAGCCGCAACCATCCAGCATAGGCGATCATCGCACCATTATCGGTACAAAATTCCGGCCGAGGGAAAAACAATTCACTGCGTTCCTTTTCAGCCATCTTCGCCAAGCCCAAACGCAATTGCTTGTTGGCACTGACGCCGCCAGCGATCACCAGCCGTCTATAGCCGGTGTGCTGCAGGGCACGCCGACACTTAACGGCCAACGTCTCGACCACGGCCTCCTGAAAGGCACAGGCAATATCAGCTCGCGTCGCGTCGGGAACAACGCCATCGACGCTGTGCTTGGCAATTTGCAGCCTAACTGAGGTTTTAAGGCCTGAAAAACTAAAGTCCATACCGGGTCGGTCGATCATCGGACGCGGAAAGCGAAACACCCCGGTTCGACCCTGTTCGGCTATTTGACTGAGCAAGGGCCCACCCGGATAGGGCAGACCCATCATCTTGGCCGTCTTATCGAATGCTTCACCGGCCGCATCGTCCAAGGATTCCCCTAGGATACTGTAGGCACCGGGCGCCTTAACATCAACCAGCAAGGTATGGCCGCCACTGACCAACAGGGCAACAAAGGGATAGGCCGGCGGATTGGTTTCCAACATTGGGGCCAACAGATGGCCTTCCATATGATGCACGCCGAGGGCGGGTACACCCCAGCCAAAGGCCAGCGACCGAGCGGTCGCAGCGCCAACCATCAGCGCGCCAATCAGGCCCGGACCGGCGGTAAAAGCGACCCCGTCAACCTGGCCGAGCGGCAACTCGGCCTCGGCAAAGGTCGCCTGAATCAGGGGCAAGAGGGTACGAATATGGTCTCTAGAGGCCAATTCAGGGACCACGCCCCCAAATTCGGCGTGCATCTTGACCTGACTATACAGTTGATGCGCCAGTAGACCCCGCTCACTGTCGTACAGTGCTACCCCTGTTTCATCACAGGAGGATTCAATCCCCAAAACCCGCATGCCAATACCCGACTACCCAAAAGGCGGCAAGTTTAACGCCTATCAGGCCCACCCGCCATAGCAGCGCGAGGCTAGAGCAAAACTTTCACCGAGATCCAAGTGACACGAAGTACTTGCTACTGACGGCTGCGCTAAGTACAATTACGCGCCTCGAAAAACCTCTGAAAAGACGGTATTTCGAATCACCCACCCTTTGTTAGGAAGAGTAAATGCCACACGTTAAAGTTAAAGATAACGAACCCTTTGATGTCGCTCTACGTCGCTTCAAGCGTTCTTGTGAAAAAGCTGGTGTTCTGTCTGAAGTCCGTAGTCGTGAACATTATGAAAAACCAACTTGGATCCGCAAACGCGCCCAAGCAGCAGCTGTTAAGCGCCATGCAAAGAAAATGCAGCGTGAAAACAAGCGCATGAACCGCCTCTACTAAAAAAACAACACGTGGGTTACTGCAATGTTCGAGCTTAAGCACCGTCTGACCGAAGCTATGAAAGACGCCATGCGCGCTAAAGATAAGCCTCGCCTGAGTGCGATTCGCCTAATCTTGGCCGAGCTCAAACGCATTGAAGTAGACGAACGTATTGAAGTAGATGACCAGCGAGTTTTGGCCGTACTGGACAAAATGACCAAACAACGACGCGATTCCATGGCACAATTTAAAGATGCCGGACGCGAAGATCTTGCCGCGATCGAACACAATGAACTGGAGGTGATTAAAGCTTTTCTCCCCGCGGCGTTGACAGAAGTAGAGATTAACGGCCTTATTGATGCTGCTATAGCAACAACAGGTGCTGCGTCCATGGCCGACATGGGCAAGGTAATGGCCATTCTCAAGCCCCAAACCCAGGGTCGAGCTGACATGGGCCAACTCAGCCAAAAGATCAAAGCCCAATTGGGCTAAGCACTGACAAGGTGCCTCGCAGTTATTACGGTGTCTTGAATTCCGCTTAGCAAGCGCAATGTGCCTTCGTTTAGAGAGAGCTAATGGCCGGTTTAATCCCCAATGACTTTATTGAGCAGTTGCTCGACCGCACAGATATACTTGAAGTTATTGGTAATCGAATCGAGTTAAAGAAAAAAGGCAAGGACCACTGGGCCTGCTGTCCGTTCCATGGCGAAAAATCCCCCTCCTTTTCGGTCAATCCGAGCAAACAATTTTACTATTGCTTCGGCTGTGGTGAGTCCGGCACGGCGCTCAAGTTCCTGCAAGAATACGACAAGATGAACTTTGTTGAGGCCATCGAGGAGCTGGCGCGCGGGGCCGGCGTCGAGGTACCGCGCGAGGAAGTGAGCGCCAAGGCCAAGCAAAAGCAACAACAACGCAGGTCTCTGCACGATCTATTAGGCAGCTGCTCGGAATACTTCGCCCACCAACTTTACCAGCATGCCGACTCCAAGCCGGTGCAACGCTATGTTCTAGATCGCGGTCTAACGGAAGAGGTGGTGCGCACCTTTCAGATTGGCTTCGCGCCCGAAGGCTGGAACAACCTGAGCCAGCATTTTCGCAATGAGCAAACCGATCGCGAACTTCTCACCACCGGTATGTTGACCCAGAATGACAAGGGTCGGGTCTATGACCGATTTCGGAATCGCCTTATGTTCCCGATCCGCGATATCCGCGGCCGGGTTATTGCGTTTGGTGGTCGCGTTATGTCGGCCGATGAACAACCCAAGTACCTGAACAGCCCGGAAACACCGGTATTCCATAAGGGCCAAGAGCTCTATGGCCTCTATGAAGCCCGCAAGGCGGTCAAAAACTTTGATAATATCATTATTGTCGAAGGCTATATGGACGTGGTGGCGCTGGCTCAACACGGCGTTAAGAATGCCGTTGCCACACTGGGCACGGCGACTTCGCCCACCCATATCCAACGGCTATTTAAACTGACCACCGAGATCATCTTCTGTTTCGATGGCGATGCCGCCGGCAAACGGGCCGCCATTCGCGCCCTAACCAATACCCTGCCCGAACTGAAGGACGGCCTGCAAGCGCGGTTTTTGTTCTTACCGGATGGCGAAGACCCCGACAGCCTAGTCCGCAAAGAAGGCTTCGAAGGCTTTATGTTCCGTGCCAAGCAGGCCCAGAGCCTGCCCGACTTTCTATTCCAACACCTGCAGACCCAGGCCGACATATCACGGCTCGACGGCAAGGCTCGCTTGGTCAGTATCGCGCGCGGTTGGATCGAGAAGGTGCCGGAAGGCATCTTCCGACAACTGCTGCTGGGCGAGCTCTCTAGCCTGGTTGGCCTTCCTACCGAGCAAATCATCGCCAACTTCGAGCCGGTAGCGCCCAAGATTGAACCCGCGTCGGAGTCACAGGAGTCCAGCAATCCGGATCATTGGCCGATTCCGGTTGACGCCGCCTATGACATGGGCTCGGCACCAGCACCGCGTTCGGGCGGCCGAACCGGGGCTCTGGTGGTTAAGATCGGCTATATACACCGCGCCCTGGCCTGGTTAATCCGCTTCCCACAATTGGCGCTCGATATCGATATTGAACGCATTCGTCGCTTGCCGCCCCAGAATGACCGGCTATTGTTGATATCGGTCATCGAATTACTGCAGAAAGCCCCGAAGGATAACCTTTATTATGCCTTCGACTATCTGTGTCAGCATGGCTTACGCGAAACCCTATCACCGATCGCCACGTCGGACTATCTGTGGCTCGAAGCGGCGAATGAGGATCATAAAGATGAACAGGCGTTTGGCCGCCAAGAACTTGAAAAAATCATAAACGGCCTCACACAGAGAGCACCAGATGATGAATATGAAACACTTAAAAAACGCGCCTTAGCGCTTGATCCATCCTTAACGGATGCCGAAAAGCAGCGATACCGCGAGCTGCTCAAACAAAGAAAGCAGTAAATGCCGAGCCACCGGAGTCTGTAAAAGCAATTCACCACCATCTTAGCGGACCGCATAGATGCCAGAATGGGCAGATAAGTGCCCTGGGCCGTTTGGTTAAGTCGTTGAGTTACTGTACACTATCCGGCTATTTGCGTGCGTTATTAACCACTACAGAGCTTACAGGTTATCTATGGCTGAAAAATCTCAGCGTCAGTCCCGTCTAAAAGAACTGATCGCAAAAGGCAAAGAACAGGGTTACTTGACCTTTGCCGAAGTGAACGACCATCTGCCGGAAGAAATTAATTCTCCCGACCAGGTGGAAGACATCATTGCAATGATCAACGATATCGGCATCGAAGTCTTCGAACAGGCTCCGGATGCCGATCAGTTGTTGCTTGCCGACAGCGATCAAAATACCGATGACGACGCGACCGAAGAAGCCGCCGCGGCCTTGGCGGCGGTTGAAACCGATACCGGTCGCACCACCGACCCAGTGCGCATGTACATGCGCGAAATGGGTACCGTTGAGCTGCTAACTCGCGAAGGCGAAATTGTTATCGCCAAACGTATCGAAGAAGGTACGCGGGAAGTGATGCAGGCCATGGCCTTTTACCCGGGTGTTATCGAAAGTATTATTAAATGCTACGACAATACGTTGGTCGAAGACGGCGGTCGCCTGTCTGATTTCTTAACCAGCTTTCAAGATCCCGACGAGGCCGATCCGCTGCCTGCGGCCGATTCACCCGACGCGATCCCGGTGCCCGAAGCCGAAGCCAACAGTGGTGACGCGGCAGAAGACGAAGAAGAGGCCGAAAGTGGCCCGGATCCGGAAATTGCTCGCGAGCGCTTTACTCTGCTCAAAGAACAACTTGTGACCGCTCTAGGTGTGATCGAGGCCAAGGGTCGTTACAGCAAAGAAGCTCATGCCTGCCTGAGTGCAATGGGTGAGACCTTCTCCTGCTTTAAGCTAACCCCGAAAGCATTCGAGGAGTCGATCACCCCGATCAAGGCATCAGTGACTGAAATTCGCAAACAGGAACGCAGTGTCATCGCGATCTGCGTTCGGACGCTGAAGATGCCGCGCAAGACCTTTATCGAATTGTTTGTCGGACATGAAACCGAAGATCTTTGGCTCAACCATGTGCTCGAAGATCCGCAATATTCAGATGAAGCTTTTCGTCATGAAGTGGAATTGCGTCGCGCCCAACGTAAGTTGCGCAATATGCAAAAGACCACTGGCGTCACCCTAGCCGAGGTGAAGGATATTCACCGGCGGATCTCCATTGGCGAAGCGCGCGCGCGTCGAGCTAAGAAAGAGATGGTCGAAGCCAACTTGCGTTTGGTAATTTCCATCGCGAAAAAATATACCAACCGGGGTCTGCAATTTCTCGATCTGATCCAGGAAGGCAATATCGGTTTGATGAAAGCGGTTGATAAGTTTGAATACCGTCGTGGTTACAAATTTTCAACCTACGCAACTTGGTGGATTCGTCAGGCGATCACTCGATCGATCGCCGATCAGGCTCGCACCATTCGAATTCCGGTGCATATGATCGAAACGATCAACAAACTGAACCGTATTTCGCGCCAGATGCTCCAGGAAATGGGTCGTGAGCCCACTCCTGAGGAGCTGGCCGAGCGCATGGACATGCCCGAAGATAAGATTCGCAAGGTGCTGAAAATCTCCAAAGAACCGATTTCGTTGGAAACACCGATTGGTGACGACGAAGACAGCTCGCTGGGCGATTTCATCGAAGACAATACCATGGAGCTGCCGATGCATTCGGCAACCTCTACAGGCTTGCGTGAGGCGACTAAGGAGGTTTTAGCCGGACTCACCGCACGTGAAGCTAAGGTATTGCGGATGCGTTTTGGCATTAACATGAATACTGACCATACCCTCGAAGAAGTGGGCAAGCAGTTTGATGTTACTCGTGAGCGGATACGCCAGATTGAAGCCAAGGCACTGCGCAAGCTACGGCATCCGTCACGTTCCGATCATCTACGCAGCTTTATCGACGAATAAACCGGTCATGCTGATTGTGGAT